>JAVXIJ010000075.1:0-6874 GCA_036648415.1 Christensenella sp. | reverse complement strand
TTGCGGTTTGAGGATGAAAAGGAAAAATAAAAGCTTAAGTAATCGCGAGATAAAAATGAGGCTCGGTAACCCGAACCTCGTTTTTTGTGTTGTTTCAGTATTTATCATAATGCACGTGCTCTCGAACAATTTCGGGATGCGGACGTGCGTGCTCGGCGGGATGACCGATAGAAATTACGCTGAGCGCGATTACGCCGCCCGGAATATCAAGCGCGTGCGCGACACCGGCAGGGCCTTCTATGGTGGGATAGCAGCCAAGCCACACCGCGCCCAAACCAAGCCCCTCCGCCGCTATCAGTATATTCTGGGTTGCTGCTGAGCAATCCTGAATAAAAAAGTTTTTGGTAGAGCCTTTGTAGTCCTTGACGTCGGCACACACAATAATTGCTAAATCGGCGTTTTTCAGCATTGCCCAATACGGGCGAATGACGGATAATTTTTCAAGTGTTTCTTTGTTGCGCACAACCACAAATTCCCATGGGCGCGAATTATGCGCGCTGGGCGCGGAAAAGCCCGCGGAAAGCAGCAATTCTTCATCCTCATGCGAAACAGCTTCACCGGTATATTTGCGTACACTTCTGCGGTTAAAAACGCAGTCTAAGTTTTTCATTGATAAAAACCTCCTTAATGTCTTTAATATATTATAAACACATTTATTATAACATAAGCATACCGTATCGTTCGAATCTGATATGCTTATTTATGTTTTGTTTGCAAATTTTCCGTATGGGTCGTATAATACAATATATAGTATAGTGTATAAAAATTGCTACAACTAAGGGCATGGCAGCAGGAGAGTGTGCATGATTAAGCTGGAAATCACAGAGGAGCAGCGCGGGAAAAAAATCACGGAATGCGTGCGTGAATATTTGCCTGAGTTTGTGGATGTAAATTTAAAAAAGATGATAAGAGCAGGGGATATTAAGCTCAACGGATGTCTTATAAAAAAAGATTTTGCGGTTGAGCCTGAGGATATTATTGAGGTTTATGCGCCTATTGAATATGAACGTTTTCCGCTGCTTGATATTGTTTACGAGGATAAAAATCTTATAGTGCTCAACAAGCAGCCGGGGACGGTGGTGATAGCGCACGAGGGGGATGATTCGCCGGAGCTTATGTCTATGGTGATAAACTATATGCGTGACGCGGGCGAATATTCAGAAGAGCTTGGATGTATACCCTTTGCGTGCTTTAAGCTTGATATTTATACCGGTGGGTTGGTTATGTTTGCAAAGAACGCGGAATATTTTGAGGCAATTCGCGTGGCGGTGCGTGAACGGCGGGTGCGGCGCGTTTTTCGCGCAATAATAAACGGTTATCCCGAGCATGAGCGGGGTGAATTTCAGCATTTTTATGTGAAGGATGCGGAGGATAAATTTCGCGTTTCAAGCAAAAAAATACGCGGCGCTCTGCCGATTTACACTCGTTATAATGTAGTGGAAAGCAATGGGATATTCAGCATAGCGGATATTGAGCCGGTGACGCAGTATCTAAATCAGGAGCGCGCGCATATGCAGGCGGCAGGCTATCCGATTTTAGGAGATAAGCTTTACGGCAATGATAAGGTCAATAAGAAATTAGGCATTAAATATCAGGCGCTGTGGGCAACGAAAATAAGCTTTAACACAGGCGTTAATAATATGCTGGAATACTTAAACGGGAGGGTAATTGAAACGGAGGACGTCAATTTCCCGCTTGTGAATTTTGATTGAGAGGTCTATGTCCTTGACCTTTGTTGTATATACACTGTAGGTCAAGCTTGGGGCGTGATATATAAAAAGAACCGCTTGTTACAGACGGTTCTTAACATAACTTTATAAGGCATTTATGCAAAACATCAGGCACATAAGAAGCAATATGTGCTTTTTTATTCCGCTGTTTTGCGGTATGTGTCGAGATACCGGGCGCAGTATTCATCATGACCGAGCAGCATATCGCTCGCCGCAAGCTGTAGGCGCATTGCGGGATTTATAATATCCATAATTGCCGCATCCACACCGTGCACCATTGCGCAGGTCAAAAATGCTTGATTTATTACTGTGCGTTTTGGCAGGCCAAAGGAAATATTGGATAGGCCGACAAGCAGATGAACTGCGGGAAATTCCGCGCGGAGCGCCTTTGCCGCTTCAAGCGCCGCACTGCCCCCAAACGAGTTTGTCGCCGCCGCTTCCACCACAATATCTATGTAAATGTCGGTGTCGGCGGAGCCGTTTTCGCGCAGTACGGCAATCAGCTTGCGCGCGTTTTCCACTCTGCGTTCTGCTGTTTTTGGAATGCCGTCGCCGTCAAGCGGCATACCCACAATGCCGGTTTTGTATTCGCGTACAATGGGTAAAATGCCTTTAAGCCGCCCGTCCTCAAGGGTCACGGAATTGATTATTGCGCCCTTAAGCCCCGTTTGCTCAAACAAACAACGCAGCACCTGCGGGTCGGTGGAGTCCGCCATAAGCGCACATTCGGGAGCTGCGGCTATGGCAAGACGCGCCGCCCATGTGAGCATTTCGCGTTCGTTTTCGCACATACAAGCATTCACGTCTAAGTATTGTGCGCCTGCCGCCGCTTGCTTTTGCGCCAGCTCTGTCACAAATTCGGCGTTTTTTTCGTTGAAGCCGTTTAAGGTGGAGGGAATTGAGCTGTTGAGTTTTTCGCCTATAATAATCATTTTTTTAGCTCCTTTATGATGCGGCATACAATGTCCGCGCGTTTTAACGGTGTGATGATGTAGTATCCGTCCGCGATATTTTGCACCTGTTTGGCGGCGGAAAGTGCGGTGCTGACGGCAATGTCGGCGGCCTGCTCTTTGGTGGCGTCTTTAAATTTTTCGCAGATGTATTGCGGAATCTCTATGCCTGCAAGCTCGTTGTTGATAAAACACGCGTTTTTATAGCTTACGACGGGCATTACGCCCGCCCATATGTCGGAGGAAAGCACGCGTTTTGCCTGCGTAAGATTTTCCGCGGCGCGCGTGTCATAAATCGGTTGCGTTAAAAAGCAAGTCATGCCCGCGTCTTCTTTTTTGCGCGCTTTATCAAGCTCGGCGCTGAAATTGACGGCGTTTACATTAAGAGCACCCATAATTCTAAAGGGTTTTTCGGCAAAAACGGTGCGGTTGAGGTCGCGTATAAATGCCGCGTACAGCACAGAATTAAACTGAAAAACGCTTTTGATTTCACCCTTGCGGTTGTTGGGAATTGGGTCGCCCGTCACCACAAGCACGTTTTCCACACCCTGCATGGAAAGCCCAAGCAAAAGCGCTTTTGACGCGTTAAGGTTGCGATCTCTGCAAGTGAGGTGCGGAAGCGCTTCAATGCCATGTTGATTTTTGAGCATTGCGGCGAGCATACTGCTGTCTGCGCGCGCTCTGCCGATGGGGCAGTCGGCGATTGTGATATAGTCGGCACCCGCCGTATTAAGGGATTTAGCGGCATCCACAAAAAATCCGCAGTCGGCGTCTAAGGGTGAGTCAAGCTCTACGGCGATAGGTTTTCCTGAAAATATATGCCGCGCGGGAGCATGCTCATGCTTTGATGTGTGTATATACATCAAAGGCTGTGAGCGGTCGCCTGCAAGCGCGAGGCTTGCCGCGCGTATGTGCGCGGGTGTAGTGCCGCAGCAGCCGCCCAAAATGCGCGCACCCGCCTGCCGCAGCTTTACGATTTGCTCGGCGAAATATGCGGGAGAGCTTTTAAACACCGTGCGCCCGTCGGTGACGGTCGGGTAGCCCGCGTTGGGCATTGCGGATACGGTTTTGCCGTAAAAGTCGGTTTCCGCAATTACGTGCACCATGTGCATAGGGCCGCAGGTACAGTTAAAACCATACGCGTCAATGGCGGATACGTGCTGTAGCTCGTCGATAATGCTTTGCGCGGAAATGCCGTTCTGTGTATATGCATCAGGTGCAACCGAACACTCTGCAATCACGTATGCGTCAGGGCATATGCTTTTAATGTATTCGGCGGCGGTTTTGAGCACAGGGGCTTCGGCAAAGGTTTCAAACAGAAAATTTGTAATGCCGTTTGCCGCAAATCTGTCTATTATGTGCCGACGTTCCGCGTCACAGCGCGCCTGGTCATCATATAGGATAGGGCCTAAGCTTGCAAAAATGAGCGTATCGGAATCGGCGGCGGCTTTGGCACATTCGCAGCCCGCATCAATAACGCGCAGCACGGTTTTCATATCCGCAAGCGAAAAAGTGTTTGCGCCGAAAGTGTTTGTTTTGACGGCGCGTGCGCCTGCCGCAATATATTCGCGGTGCGCGGCCGTTACGCGCTGCGGGTGGCTTAAATTATTAAGCTCACATCGCGTGTCATCATCGGCGTATTTTTCAGCGAGATAGGTTCCCATTGCGCCGTCAAACAGTAAAAAATCTGATTTTTGAAATAAATTCATGTATCGCTCCAAGTTTTTTTGTTTATGATATTATACCACAATTTTACAAGTAAAATTTGACAGAATAGTTTCATTTTCACATGATTTGAGTTAAAATAGTATGTGAAATGTAAATTTGTGTTTGATTAGGCTGTAATTCGCTCAAAAGGAATGTGAAATGCAAAAAACAGATGTTAAATATTTAGAATTGTTGTCCCAAAAATATCCGACAATCCAATCAGCATGTACGGAAATCATCAATTTACAAGCTATTTTAAATCTTCCGAAGGGTACGGAGCATTTTGTGAGCGATATTCACGGTGAGGACGCGGCTTTTTGCCATATACTCAACAATGCGTCGGGCGTTATTCGCGAAAAAGCGGACATATTATTCGGAAAAACGTTGGCGGTGAGTGAGCGCACAGAGCTTTGTACGCTTATTTATTATCCTGAACAAAAGCTTGATGAGCTGCGGCAAAAGGCGGATGATGAATGGTATCGGATAACGCTGTATCGCCTTATTGAGGTGTGCCGTTTGTGCGCGTCAAAATATACGCGTTCCAAGGTCAGAAAGGCGCTGCCAAAGGATTTTGAATACATAATTGACGAGCTTTTGCATACGTCCGCAGATGACAAAGACAAGCAGGGCTATTATGAGCACATCATTTCCACAATTACGGATATAGGGCGCGCGGATGCGTTTGTAATTGCGCTTGCGTCCGTCATAAAGCGGCTTGTTGTTGACCGTTTGCACGTGGTGGGGGATGTGTTTGACCGCGGACCGCACGCGGACGTGATACTGGATAAGTTGTCGGCACATCACGCTGTAGATATTGAATGGGGCAACCATGATATTTTGTGGATGGGCGCGGCGGCGGGAAATGCGGCGTGTATTGCGGGAGTGCTCAATATCAGCACGAAATATTCTAATATAGATTTTGTGGAAACCGCATACGGCATAAATTTGCGTCCGCTGGCGCTTTTTGCGCAGGAAACGTATACGGATGATACGGATCTTCTCGATCATATGCATAAGGCAATAGCAATCATACAATTTAAGCTTGAGGGGCAGATTATAATGCGCCGCAAGGAGTATAAAATGGAGTCGCGGCTGCTGCTTGATAAAATCAATTTTGATGACATGAGCGTGGTGGTGGATGGGGCGAAATATGCGCTTAACGATCACGATTTCCCCACGATTGACCCTGCGCATCCGTATGACCTTACGCCCGCCGAAAAAGAGGTGACGGCGCAGCTGGTTTACTCGTTTACACAGAGTGAAAAGCTGCAAAGGCACGTTAAGTTTTTGTTTTCGCAGGGCAGCTTATATCTTACGTTTAACGGGAATTTGTTGTTTCACGGATGTATACCCATGACGGAAAACGGTGAGTTTTATGCGTTGGAGCTTGACGGGAAGCCGCGTAAGGGCAAGGAGCTTATGGATTATGCGGACGCGCTGGCGCGGCAGGGCTATTATGCCCGCGAGGGCAGCGCGGCGCGGCTTGCGGGCATGGATTTTTTGTGGTATTTGTGGTGCGGGAAGCGTTCTCCGCTTTTCGGACGCAGCAAAATTGCAACGTTTGAGCGTATGTTTATAGATGATGAGGGGGCATGGGTTGAGGAAAAAGACCCATATTACACCTATATTGAAGACCCGAAGATGTGCGATATGATACTTGAGGAGTTCGGCACAGCGGGGAAATATTCACATATCGTAAACGGGCACGTGCCTGTGCGCGCAAGGGACGGCGAGCTTCCCGTGCGCGGCGGCGGAAAAGTGATTGTGATTGACGGCGGATTTTGCAGCGCCTATCAAGAGCAGACGGGCATAGCGGGCTATACGATGTTTTATAATTCCTATGGCATACGCCTTGTGTCGCATGAACCGTTCACAGGACTTTCGGATGCCGTCAAAAGCAACAAGGATATTCTTTCCACATATGTGGTGTTTGATACCGCGCTTTCGCGCATTACGGTCGGTGAAACCGATGTAGGCAGGAGCATAAGACGGGATATTGACGACCTTACGAGCCTGCTTGACGCGTATCGCGACGGTACGGTCAAGGAGAAATAGCTGCTTAGCGCAGCTTTCTTTTTATGTAGGGGAATAAAAACAATATTGCCGTTATGCAGGCGCATGCAATAAAAATCCAAATGTTTCAGGTCGAAGATTTCTTGTTCGCTTTAGCTACGGCTAAGCGCCCAAGGTCTTGACCTTGTAGGGGCGGATATAATCCGCCCGCAACAGTATTTATATTTTTAGACCTATAACCGTAAGTGCTGTATATAATGTATAACTTATATATTATTTATTAGAAATGCGGAGCATTTCGGGTCAAGGGAGCTTGCTCCCTTGCGGGTTTTATTGCGCAGCATGCAGCTTTTACCAAAAATTTTCAATCAAAAAGCTGTAGGGCGGAGCCCTAAGGTTTTAAGGACGCGGGCGGATAATATCCGCCCCTACAAAGGCGGGTGGGTGCCGCGCAGCAGGCGAAAAGACTTTGTT
>JAVXIJ010000074.1:0-6935 GCA_036648415.1 Christensenella sp. | reverse complement strand
TTTTTAAGGAGAACATATGGACTTCATTTCTTTTTTACTGTTAGGAGTAAGTCTTTCCATGGATGCACTTGCAATGTCCGTTTCCATAGGCATTTGCGCCCCTGATTTGCGCAAGCGTGATGCGCTCAAGGTGGGGCTTTATTTCGGCGGATTTCAGGCGCTCATGCCGATTTTGGGGTGGCTGTTGGGCAGCACAATAAGCGGATATATAGGCGCCTTTGACCATTGGATTGCTTTTTTGTTGTTGGCTTTTATAGGCATAAAAATGATAGTTGACGCTGTGCGCAGCGCAAAAAACGACGATTCCTGCGCCGCTTCAAAGGATATGCTTGCGCATAAAACGCTGCTTGTAATGGCCGTTGCCACCTCCATTGACGCACTCGCCGTAGGCGTAAGCCTTGCAATGGTGAACGCAAACATCGGAATGGGTGCGCTCGTTATCGGGGTAACAACCTTTGTGCTTAGCTTTGCGGGCGCGGCGGCGGGCAAACATCTCGGACGCACATTTGAAAAAAAGGCAATGATTATCGGCGGATTAGTGCTCGTTGCCATCGGCACCAAAATATTGATTGAGCATTTGATTGCAAAATAGCCGTTGCTTTTTTGCAAAGTGGTGGTATAATAAATGTATACAATTTAATAATGGTTTTTGCGGAATGAGGAATGTCGGTGCAAATCCGACGCTGCAACCACAACTGTAATTGCGGACAATAAAGGTCTGATGTCACTGCGCACCTGCGGGAAGACGCCTTTTGAGGAAGATGCATAAGTCAGGATATTCACCGTAAAGGCATGGTATAACGATTCTTGGGTTGATAGAAGAACACGGTATAAGTACACCGATTGTACATTACTAACGGCCTATGAACGGGCCGTTTTTTTATTGGAAACAATGATGGTCTCCCCACCAAAACGCGACACTCCTCCCCAAGGAAAGCCCGCGTAAGCGTGCCCGTTTTTTATTAGGATATATCTGCAATAAGGCAGCCGACACGGTTGTCTTTTTTGCGTCAAGGCGCAAAGCATATTGAAAATAATGCGCAACCGTGGTACTATATGGTTAAAATACATACAGCGTATATTGCGGCGGCATAAGCCGCCATATGGTTTTGCCGATATACAATCAAAAAATTAAATTTATCAGGGGGCACACATAAGGTGTTAGAAATCAAAAATTTCACCAAAAGCTATACCAACGGAACAAAAGCTGTGGATGATTTATCCATAACCGTTGAGGACGGCGATATTTACGGCTTTATCGGGCACAACGGTGCGGGTAAAACCACCACCATTAAAGCAGCTGTGGGTATCATGGATTTTGACAGCGGCGATATTGAAATAAACGGTATGTCCGTGCGCAAGCACCCCATTGAATGCAAGCGCATAACCGCATACATTCCCGATAATCCTGATTTATATGAAAGCCTTACGGGAATCCAATATCTTAACTTTATAAGCGATGTTTTCGGGATTTCCAAAGACGAGCGCAAATCGCTTATCGGGCAATATGCCGATTTATTTGAAATCACCGCCAATCTCGGCGACCTTGTTTCCTCTTATTCGCACGGCATGAAGCAAAAGCTCGCCATTATTTCCGCGCTTATCCACAAACCAAAGCTTATGGTTATGGACGAGCCTTTTGTGGGGCTTGACCCCAAAGCGGCGCACTCCGTCAAACAAATCATGCGTGATATGTGCGCAAACGGGAGCGCAATTTTCTTCTCCACACACGTGCTTGAGGTGGCGGAAAAGCTGTGCAACAAAATTGCCATCATCAAAAACGGCAAGCTGCTGCGTGTAGGCACAATTGACGAGGTTCGGGGCGACGAAAGCCTTGAGGATGTATTTTTGGAGTTGACAGATGAATAATTTAGGATTGCTTATACAAACATATTTTCGCACATCATTCGGCTTTAACAAAGCGAAATATTCGCATGACAAGCGCGCTAAATCTACAGGGCTTACCGTGGTTATGGTGTTTTCCTATGTGATGATTGCAGGTGCGGTTTTTGGCATGTCTTTCGGGCTTATGCAAAGCCTAAAACCAATCGGCGCGGAATATATGGTGCTTAACATCATGATGATGGCGGCATCGCTCACCACACTTTTCACCACCATATTCAAGGTAAACGGCACGCTGTTCGGCTTTAAAGATTACGATTTACAAATGGCGCTCCCCATTAAAATCAGCACGCTTATCACAAGCCGCATACTGATTTTATACGGGCTTAACATACTGTTTGTGGGCGGTATTATGATACCGGCGGGGGTTGCCTACGCAATTACCGTGCAGCCCATGGCGGCATTCTACCCGATATTTATAGTAACACTGCTTGCAATTCCGCTTCTTCCCATAATCATTGCAACAATAATCGGCACACTCGTTGCGTTTGCGGCATCACGGTTTAAACGCAAAAACGGCTTGACTGTGATTTTCTCGGTTGTAGCTTTTATGGCATTTATGATCATCTGGATGGGCTTTTGGTCAAAATCCGAAAGCATAATGATAGATTTTGCAAATATCAGCGGCATGATAAACGATATACTCCTCAAAGTCTATCCGCTGACAGCGCTTTACGGTGCAGCGGTGTCCGGCTCTAATGTTGTTGCGTTATTAGGTTTTTTGCTCATATCCTTTGGTGCGTTTGCGGTGTTTGTGCTGATTGTGGCGCGCGTGTTCAACAAAATCAACACCTCCATAACCACAAACCGTACTGCGTCAAATTATAAAATGACAGCGCTTAATGAAACCTCGCCCAAACGCGCGCTGTATCGCAAGGAACTAAAACGATATTTTTCCTCGTCGCAATATGTGCTTAACACTGCGGCAGGACCGTTGCTTTTGATAGTTGCGTCCGTTGTGTTGCTCGTGGGCGGCACAAGCGTCTTTGGGGCTTACTCGGGAATCCCCCAATTTCAGGCACTGCTGAACGTTGCCGCGCCTATGGGCATTGCACTTTTCCTCACCATATCCTGCACCACTGCCGCATCCGTTTCGCTTGAGGGCAAAAATCTATGGATCGTGCGCTCGTTGCCTGTGGATACGCGGCTTATCTTAAAATCAAAGCTTAATGTGGCATTTGTGCTTTACTATCCGACAATACTTATTTGCGGAACGCTGTTTAATATAGCGCTGAAGCCAAATTTGCTGTACATTATACTTATGTACCTGATTCCGCTTGCATATGGTTATTTTACGGCGCTGTTCGGGCTTAAAATGAATATTGCGAACGCAACCTTTGACTGGACAAACGAAATAACGGTTATCAAACAAAGTAAATCCATATTATACACTATGCTCATAGGCATGTTGATTACGATTGTGCCTGCGATTGCGGCGCTTTTCTTCGGACAGATCGTAATGCTTATATCGCTTGCGCTTATCACCGTGGTTGATATTTTATTATACCGAAATGTAATGAGCAAAGGAGTACGCCAATTCGAAAGCTATTAACAAAAAATGAGGGGGGTACTTAAACGTGAAAAAATATCTGAATATTTCTCTGATTTATGCGATTGTTGCCATGGCAGGCGGAGTTTTTTACCGTGAATTTACCAAGCTTAACGGGTTTAGCGGTGTAACCGCATTAGGCAAGGTTCATACTCACCTGTTTTTGTTGGGTATGATAATGTTCCTTATTGTCGCGCTGTTCGCGGCTCATTCGCAATTAAACGAGCAAAAACAATTTCGTATTTTCCTTATCACCTACAATATCGGCGTACCGCTAACGGCGGCAATGTTCATTGTGCGCGGCATTCCTCAAGTGTTGGGGGTCACCCTGTCCGCGGGAACAAGTGCGGCAATTTCGGGCATTGCGGGCATTGGGCACATTCTCACGGCACTCGGTATTATTTTATTGATTTTATCCTTTAAGAAAATTGCCAAAAATTAAAAACGTTCATCCATATCAAATTTCGGGGTGCTTTATGCTGCGCCCCATAGCAATATCGCACTCCTTTCAGCACAACTGAATAGAAAGAAGGGTCACTTTTATGTTGAGCAAACTTGATTTTGGCGCTAAGATGTCTAAAGAGGATTATGAACCGTTGATGGCGGAATTAAAACCGCGGCTGACACTTTTGCAGCAGCAAATTATCCGCGCAAAAATCCCCGTTATCATCATATTTGAGGGGCTTTCTGCCGCGGGCAAGGGCGCTTTAATCAATTCGCTTATACTAAGCTTTGACGCGCGCGGCTTTACAGTGTACAACACACGCCCGCCCGAACCGAGCGAGCTGCGTGTGCCTTGGCTCACGCGTTTTATGGAAAAACTCCCGTCCTACGGACGGCTGGCGATTTTTGACCGCGCATGGTACAGCGGGATGTTTACCCCTCATATAAAGCTTGAAAAAGAAATACTTCCGCGTTTGGATGAAATCAATACCTTTGAACGCCAGCTGCACGATGACGGGTATTTAATATTAAAATATTTTCTGCATATCAGCAAAAAAGAGCAGAAAAAACGTTTTGAGAAGCTTAAAAGCACCAAAAGTACCAAATGGCGAGTCACCAAAACGGATATGGAGCGCGCGAAATATTATGACGAGCTCACCGCGTTTTCCGATGCAATAATAGAGCATACGCACACGTCTGCCGCGCCATGGCACGCAATTGCCGCAACCGACAAGCGCTATGTGCGCGCCACCGTATTTTCGTCCGTTGCAAATGCGCTTGAGCACGCGCTCACCAAAAAGCAAGCAGAAAAAAACGTCGAATTTGCGCCCGTGCTTTCCTCACGCTTCAAGCTTATACCTCACGAAAAAATCGAGGATATAAAGCTTGACCAAAATATTGAAGAAGCCGAATATCGCGCACTGTTATGCGAATATCAAAGCAAGCTTTTTAAGCTGCAAAATAAGCTGTACTTGAATAAAACGCCCGTTATCATTGCCTATGAGGGCAATGACGCAGCCGGTAAGGGCGGCAACATTAAACGCGTTGCATCTGCGCTTGACGCGCGCTCTTATGCCGTTAATCCCATTGCCGCGCCCACGCCCGAGGAAATAAACAGGCAATATCTATGGCGATTTTGGCGCTCTTTACCGCGCAGCGGACACTTCGCAATATTTGACCGCACATGGTACGGCAGAGTGCTTGTAGAGCGAGTAGAGGGCTTTACGCCCATGTCGCGTATCAATCAAGCCTATGAGGAAATCAACGAGTTTGAATATATGCTGCACAGATGGGGCGCGGTTATTTTCAAATTTTGGCTGGCGATTGACAAAGATGAACAGCTAAAGCGCTTTGAGGATAGGGAAAACACGCCCGCGAAAAAGTGGAAAATCACGGAAGAGGATTGGCGCAACCGTGATAAGTGGGATACCTATACACAAGCAGTGGATGATATGTTCCGCCTCACCAACACCGAATATGCACCATGGACGGCTGTAGAATCCAACTGTAAATATTACGCGCGTCTAAAGACGCTTAAAACTATAATTGATAAGCTCGACTAAAGCAAAGCAAAAGCATGGGTGCCCCGCACCCATGCTTTTTATCTGTTCAGCCACTCTGTCTGTTTAAATTATCTTTTGCCGTCACTCCACAAACATGAGCATATTGCTCAAACGTATCACATCTTCGGGCTTAATTTTAACAATATGGCTTTTATCTCCCGTGCACCCATAAATATAATCGCATACCGTCAGCCCTTTATCAAACAAAATCGGCAGTTTATGCCCCACAATAGGCAAAAAACCCGCTTCATAACCCGTTGCCTGTTTAACAATGCGCGGGTCCGCTCTTCCCATTACTTTATAACCAAGCAATTTATCGAGCGTCGCAATATCCATGTCCTCACGCTTTGAGCCTATAATCATTGCCGCAAGCCCACGCTCGGTATCAATAACATACACCGCGGCACATTCTTCGGGGTCAAAATACAGCGCCGCGTCCTTTGCGCCCGCTATACCGTTTTCATGTTCTTCTAATTCAAAAACCACTTTGTTTTCCTGCAAATACCTCTCAAATTGTTTTATATCCATCATGGTTTTAACGTTTTCTCCTTTATCCCCATTAAAAATCTATATTGTTCGGGTCATTGCCTGCCGCCATAATCGGCATATTATCTATCTTCAGCATATCCTCGGCGGTAATTTCAAAATCAAACACCCGCGTATTATCCGCAATGCGTGAGGGCGTTACAGACTTCGGCAGCGGCAAAACACCCTTTTGCAGCACCCATTTAATGCAAATATGCGCAACAGATTTTCCGTATTTTTCCGCAATTTTCATGAGCGTGGCATCGCTTAGCAATTTGCCCGTACCAAGAGGGCTGTATGCCTCAATAAGCATTCCCTCATTCCGGCAATATTCCACCAACTCCTGCTGCATAAGCCCCGGATGATATTCAATCTGGTTTACCATCGGCAGCACCTTTGCGGTTTTTTTAATCGCTTCTATGTGATGCGGCAAAAAATTGCTCACACCTATTGCACGCACGCGTCCGTCCGCATAAAGCTTCTCAAACGCCTGCCACGTCTGCGCATTTTTCTCTTCCCAATCATCATGAAACTTGCACGGAACAGGCCAATGAATAAGATATAAATCAAGATATTCTGCGTTCAAATCTTTAATAGATTTTTCACACGCCGCCAACGTGCTTTCATAGCCGTGCTCATCATTCCATAATTTACTCGTGATAAAAAGCTTCTCGCGCGCTATTCCGCTTGCGCCGATTCCCTCGCCCACGCTCTGTTCGTTTCCATAAACCGCCGCCGCGTCAATGTGCCGATAACCGCTTTCTATCGCCGATTTTACCGCGTCCACCGCAACCTTGCCATCCGGTGTTTGCCATGTGCCAAATCCCACACACGGGATATTCACATCATTTGCCAACGTAAATGTATCTGTTAAACTCTTCACAAATATTACCTCCGTTTTTTTGTATATCTCTTTGCATTTATCATAAGCTTTTTAGCAATATAAATCAATG
>JAVXIJ010000073.1:0-7007 GCA_036648415.1 Christensenella sp. | reverse complement strand
GCACGCCAAAGGGTATAATAAAGCTCATTAAAAAATCAGGCATAGACCTTACGGGTAAAAATGCAGTTGTTATCGGAAGAAGCAATATTGTAGGTAAGCCTGTTGCGATACTTTTATTAAATGAAAACGCAACAGTTACGATATGCCATTCCAAAACAAAGGATTTGCCGCAAGTTTGTGCGCAGGCAGATGTGCTTGTGGCGGCGATAGGGCGGCCGGAATTTGTCACAAAAGATTTTGTTAAACAAGGAGCAGTTGTGATAGATGTCGGGACATCACGCGTAAACGGAAAATTAAAGGGTGATGTAAAATTTGACGAGGTCAGCGAAATCGCCGGTTATATTACACCTGTACCGGGTGGCGTCGGACCTATGACAATTACAATGCTTATGGAAAACACAGTAGATGCAGGAGAGATGTATGGATGAACTTATCCTAAGTGTAGCGGAAATCAATTCTTATGTTTCCGATAAGTTATCAACAGACCCATTTCTTGAAGAAATATGGGTAAAAGGCGAGGTCACAGATGTAAATGCAAAATATGAAACAATGTATTTTGTACTTAAAGATGAGGTCGCTTCTGTTAACTGTATGCTTTTTAATTGTGCGGAAGCACTCGAAAAAGCGGATACTGTTGTTGAGGGACAAACTATACTCGTGCGCGGAGATATTTCTATTTATCACAAAAGCGGGAGTTATCGGATAATTGTAAAAGAAGTGCAGTCGGTGGGTTTAGGAGAATTATATGCGCGCTTTTTGCGTATTCGTGAAAAGCTGGATAAATCAGGTGTATTTGATGAGGCGCACAAACGTCCTATCCCGAAATATCCTAAAAAAATAGGAATTGTTACATCTGAACAAGGCGCGGTTGTAGAAGACATAAGAAATGTTGCGCAACGCAGAAATCCGTATGTAAAGCTCGTGCTGTATCCCGTTCATGTTCAGGGTGAAGATGCAACGTCGCAGATTGTACGAGGAATTGAATACTTCAATGCTAATACCGATGTGGACGTGCTGATTGTAGGGCGCGGCGGCGGCAGCGCTGAAGATTTGTTTGCGTTTAATGAAGAAGCTGTTGTGCTTAGTGTATACAACTCACGCATCCCTGTGATAAGCGCGGTCGGACACGAAACAGATTATACGCTTTGCGATATGGCGGCAGATATGCGCGCTCCTACGCCATCAGCTGCGGCAGAGCTTGCTATTACGGCAAAAGATGAGATATATGCAAGTATTCTCGCGCAAAAGGAAATAATTGCTTCGCGTTTATCACAGCTGCTACATACAAAAAAAATGATGTCAGAGCAGTATATGCGGCATTTTCAAAAGGATTTGCTTGCACTTCGCATTGATAATGCACGTGCTGTTATGCTTTCTTGTCGTAATACAATAAGCAGCAATACATTGCATCTTTATAAAAAGTGTACAATGCAGTATAATAATTATAAATCAGCAATAGAGAATTTAAGCCCGATGAGCGCTTTTGAGCGCGGATATTCTATTGCAATGTGTAACGGACATGAGGTGCGGAGCATAAATGATGTTTCCGCAAACGATGAGATAGATATTGTATTAGCAGACGGCACAATAAATACGCGCGTAATAAGGAGTAAAAAAAATGCCTGAAAAGGATTTAGAAGCATATCTTGAAGAATTAAAGCAAATTTCCGAAAAAATATCAGAGGAAGATATTAAATTGGCAGAAGCGGTTTCTTTGTATAAAAAAGGCATAGCCGCGGCAGATAAGGTTTCAAAAATTTTAGAAAAATACGAACGCGAACTTGAAATTATCCATGATGATGAAAGCGAGGGTCAAACATGACAAATATTTTGAATAAGTATACGGACATTATCAATAAACGTTTAAACGAATTACTCAGCCTTGAAAATGTGAACCCGATAATTAAAGATGCCATGAATTACAGTGTGAGTGCGGGCGGAAAGCGTTTGCGTCCCACGCTTAATATTATGGCAAATGCACTTTTATCAGGCAATATGAAAGAAACCTTAGATATTGCCTGCGCAATTGAAATGATTCACACTTATTCACTTATTCATGATGATCTTCCCGCAATGGATGATGATGATTTGCGCCGCGGGAAGCCTACAAATCATGTGATGTTTGGGGAAGCATTTGCAGTTTTATGCGGTGATGCGCTGTTGAATTTTGCATATGAAGTTATGCTTAAAAATGCACTGCGCTATGCTTCCAATTTAACTTCGCACACTAAGGCAATGCTTGAGGTCGCTACGGGCGCGGGTGTATACGGAATGATTACGGGGCAGTGCGGCGACATTGAAAATGAAGGACAAATTTTAACGGAAGTGGAACTGAAATATGTGCACACACATAAAACAGGAGCAATTATAAAGTCATCACTTTTATCAGGGTTGCTGCTGTGCGACCCGCGTCAGGAGTATGTTGACGCGCTCAGCATTTATGGTGATAATATCGGTCTTACATTTCAAATAATAGATGATGTGCTGGATATTGTCGGTGATTCTGATAAAATGGGCAAAACACTCGGCAAAGATAAGAACTCCAAAAAATTTACATTTCCTACACTTTATGGGGTGGATAAATCCATTAAAATCGCCGAAGAAAAAACAGAAGAAGCGATTTGTGCATTAAAAGTATTTGGAACTCGCGCGGAGGAGCTGTCCGCTCTTGCGACTTTTATTTTACAACGCGAAAAATGAGGTGCTTTTATGAAAATTGCCATTGACGGGCCGGCGGGTGCAGGAAAGAGTACTGTTGCCAAAGCTGTTGCCAAAAAATTAAATGCTAATTATCTTGATACGGGGGCTATGTATCGTGCTGCCGCCTATGCCATGATCAAGCAGGGCATAGAACCCGACGATCAAAAAAATGTTCTTGTTGCTTTGCCCGCATTAAATATGAAAGTAATTTATGAGGATGGTGCACAAAAGGTATTGATAGATGATATTGACGTTACACCGCATATTCGCACTCCGCGTATATCAAAAGGTGCAAGTGATATTGCCGTAATTCCGGAACTGCGCTTAAAATTAGTGGAGCTTCAGCGCGAGGTTGCCGACAAATATGATGTAGTTATGGACGGCCGCGACATCGGAACATATGTGCTGCCGGACGCAGATTTTAAATTTTTTGTTACTGCTTCGTCGCACGAACGCGCCTTAAGGCGATACCTTGAACTAAAAGACAGTATGCCTGATACGAATATTGAACAGATTGAAAAAGATATTATTGCGCGGGATGAAACAGACTCCACACGCGAGTTTGCACCGTTAAAGCAGGCATATGATGCAATACTTGTAGACACAACTAAGCTTAATTGTGAAGAGGTTATAAAGCTTGTGGTAGATTATATTACAAAAGAAAGGTAAGCCGAATGCTGTATTTTATTGCGCGAATTTTGGCATATATTGTATTGATGCCGATTTTCTTTGTGAAGGTTATAAACAAACAAAATTTACGTATTAACGGAGGCTGTGTTGTGATTTGTAATCACGCTTCAAATTGGGACCCCATTATACTTGGGCACAGCGTCAAGACACGGCACGTTTGCTATATGGCAAAGGAAGAACTATTTCACAACAAAATCATAAACACTATATTACGTCATTTACATGCCATTCCTGTTGCACGCGGTAAAAGCGACCTTAAGGCTGTCAAAACCGGACTTTCCGCACTTAAAAGCGGTAAAGTATTGGGGATTTTTCCTGAAGGTACGCGCAGCGAAACAGGTGAGCTGTTGCCATTTGAGCATGGAGCGGCGCTTATGGCTATGCGCGCTGATGTTCCGGTAGTTATAGTATATATCAGTGCTGATTATAAACTTTTTCATCAGGTAAAGCTTTATACGCATTCGGCAGTTAATTTAAAGGACATTGTCGGTGATAAAACAAACAGCGCGACAATAGGGCAGGCAACTGACTATTTACGCAATGTAATGCTTGAACTAAAGGAGCAGTCATGCCAAAAATAATTGTCGCAAAAAATGCAGGGTTTTGTTTTGGTGTTGCACGCGCAGTGGATGCTGTAGGTGAAATTATCGGAAAATACGAAAATATATATACTTACGGTGAACTTATTCATAATAAGGATGTTATTGTTGATTTAGAGAAAAAGGGTGTTAAAGTAACAGAAGATATAAATTTAGTGCCGCAGGTCGAGAGTACAGTAATTGTAATTCGTTCTCACGGTGTTTCCAAGAATGTTTATGAAAGCATTAAAAAACGCGGGTTTGAAATTTTAGATCTTACTTGCCCATTTGTTACACGCATTCACAAGCGTGTGATTGAAGCGGGGGATACGCCTGTTATAATTATCGGTGCAGAAAATCATCCGGAGGTTGTGGGCATTAAGGGATGGGCGCAGGGAACGGTTTATGTCGTTAATGATACAGAGGCTGCAACGGCACTGCCGGAGCTTTCGCACGCACTTGTTGTAGCGCAAACTACTATTACCCTTGAATTATGGGATTCTATTGTGGCTGTTTTGAAAAAAAACATTGCACATTTAGATTTATTTAATTCTATTTGTGATACAACACAAAAACGTCAAAAAGAAGCTGTAGAATTGGCACGAGGCTCTGATATAGTACTTGTTGTAGGCGGACGACATTCATCAAATACCGAAAAATTATACGCGCTTTGTAAAAATAATTGCGAAAAAACCTACTATATAGACAATATTACACAACTTCCACTTGAAAAAGTGACAAATCATGTTATAATAAGTATTGTTGCCGGTGCATCGACACCGGATTGGTTAATTAGGGAGGTACGGACACAGATGAGCGATGTCGAAAAAGTAGTAGATACTGAGGTCACGGAGGAGACTGAGGTTTCTGCAGAAAAAGAACAATCACAAGCAAATGAGGATTTCATGGCAGAAATTGAAAAGTCATTTGTATATATTAAGAGAGGGCAGATAGTAAACGGGACGGTTGTTCAGATTTCCGACAGTGAAATATGTGTTAATATAGGATATAAATCTGACGGTATCATCAAAAAAGAAAATCTTACCGCGGCCGGGGATGATGTTCCCACCGATCTGTTTAAAGTCGGAGATGAAATTGAAGCAGAAGTCGTCACTTTAAACGATGGTGAAGGGAATGTAGTTCTCTCCAGAAAATCAATTGAATCTAAGTTAAAATGGAAAGAGCTTGTAGAAGCTTTAGATGAAGATGCTATCTATACTGTTAAAGTTGATAAAGTTGTCAAAGGCGGCGTACTTGCCAAGCTTGATGGTTATGATGCATTCATTCCTGCTTCACAGCTTTCTTTGAAATATGTTGAGGATTTGAGCGAATTTATCGGTCAAAGTCTTGATGTGAATATTATCGAAGCAGATAAACGTCAACGCAGATTTGTTCTGTCGCATAAGAATATTTTAAAAGCTCATGCAAACGAGCAAGAACAAAAGTTGTATGATACATTTAAAAAAGGTGACAAAGTAATGGGCAAGGTAAAACGCCTCACAGACTTTGGCGCATTTGTTGATGTAGGCGGTGTTGATGGATTATTACATATTACAGATATTTCATGGGTAAAAATCAAACATCCTTCGGAGCTTTTAAATGTCGGAGATGAAATTGAAGTTTTGATTATGAACGTTGACCCTGAAAAAAAGAGAATTTCTCTCGGATTAAAGCAGCTTGCTCCTAAACCGTGGGATCAAGTTCCCGAAAAATATATTGTCGGAGATACGGTTGAAGGTACGGTTGTTCGTATTATGCCGTTTGGTGCCTTTATTTCGTTAGAACCCACAATAGACGGTCTTGTGCATATTTCGCAGGTTACCACCAGAAGACTTGAAAAAGTTGAAGAAGAGCTTAGAATCGGTGACACGGTAACTGCAAAAATAATGGAGGTTGACCCTGCTAAAAAGCGTATCAGTCTTAGTATTCGTGCGCTTATGGATGAGCCTGAAAAACCTGAAAAGCATGAGGACAGCAACCCTAAGCAGAAAAATGACAGCTTCCGTTTTGAAATTCCGCCGGTAGAAGAAGCGACTTCTTCACTTGCAGATTTTTTCCCGAAAACAGACGATGAAGAAAAATAGTTTCGGTGATATATTGCAAAAAGGCCGCCGTAAGCGGCTTTTTTGCGCCATTCACGTCAAAAAACGACGCTCAATAAAAGTTTGCATAAAAGTATAAAAACTATTGACTTTTAGTGCAAATTCAAGTATATTATAAAGCGTCGCAAATAAAACGTGACTTGGTATCGGGGTGTAGCGCAGTTTGGTAGCGCACATGCTTTGGGAGTATGGGGCCGGGGGTTCAAGTCCCTTCACCCCGACCAAATATGGCATTGCTGTTTACCTTTTAAAGCATAAACAGCATACCATTAAAATTTAATACGCAAATTGTATTGCGGCCCCATGGTCAAGCGGTTAAGACATCGCCCTTTCACGGCGGTAACCCGGGTTCAAGTCCCGGTGGGGTCACCATTATCTATTTGAGCAAGCTTACACTTGTTGCTTGCGGGCCCTTAGCTCAGTTGGTTAGAGCGGTCGGCTCATAACCGATTGGTCCGGGGTTCGAGTCCCTGAGGGCCCACCACTATAAGTCTTGTTTCGTAAAAGGGACGAGAACCCGCGAGGGAAACGAAGTGAGCGCGTCCCAAAGGACGAGTAAGCGAACGCAGTTTTCACTGAGTATGAGATAAGCATGACCGAAAGGGAATGCGAATCCATAACGAAGTGCATTAAGTTGCGAAGCAACGTGAGTCCCTGAGGGCCCACCACTATAAGTCTTGTTTCGTAAAAGGGACGAGAACCCGCGAGGGAAACGAAGTGAGCGCGTCCCAAAGGACGAGTAAGCGAACGCAGTTTTCACTGAGTATGAGATAAGCATGACCGAAAGGGAATGCGAATCCATAACGAAGTGCAAAAGAAAGCATGAATATAAAGTGCTTTTGAAATGATTTAACGGCAAAAATCCGATGCCGAAAAAAGGTATGGCCTGGTAGTTCAGTTGGTTAGAACGCTAGCCTGTCACGCTAGAGGTCGAGAG
>JAVXIJ010000072.1:0-7037 GCA_036648415.1 Christensenella sp. | reverse complement strand
AAATTGCGGAAAAGACAGAAAAAACGGTTCTTGTATAAATTGCAGCAGCCCATAGCACAAGCCTGCAAGCAGACCTTTTTTAACGCCGTAGATATAAGAAAAAGCAAGCATGGGAAGCATACTTGCAGGCGTTATAGAGCCGCCGTTGGGCATGGAAAATATTTTGATAAAGCTCAACAAAAATGATGCACCGATACACAGTGCCGCCGTGGTGAGTTCTTTTACAGTCCATTGAGATTTGTGGGTGATGTTTTTTCCACCGTTGGTTTTGCGGCGATAAAGAAAGTACCCGATAAGCCCCGCCGCGATAATCGCGCAAACGACGATTATTGCAGGCAGATTAAGTTCTGAAAAATTGTCAAACATAATAAAAATCCTCCTTTGAGTGTGTAAAAATTTAAAATTCGCACTGCAAAAAAGGAAAACTCCCGCGTTATGCGGGAGCAATGTTGATGCAAAAATTACGCTTCCCACGCACGCATTATCGTGCAGGTGATAGGGTTTGATTCTCAGCCGTAGCTCCCCCAGCAGTGTGTTTAATTTTATGGTATAATGATAGCACCGATAAAAAACGAATGCAAGGTGTTTATTATGAAAAAGAGTTTTTATGCTTATATGTCGCGCTTAAAGCACATTAAACGTTGGGGGCTTATGCGCAATAATACGGAAGAAAATGTGGCGGAGCACACCTATAATGTAACGCTTGTTGCCCATGCGCTGTGCATAATTAAAAATGTATATTTTAACGGCGATGTAGACGAAAAGGACGTATTGGCAGCGGCGCTTTATCATGAAGCGGGCGAGGTTATAACGGGAGATTTGCCCACACCTATCAAGTATTTTGACAAGGATATAACGCAGTCTTATAAAAAAATCGAACGTCATGCGGAAAACACTCTTATTTCCATGCTGCCGACGGAAATGCGCGATGTGCTTGCGCCTTATGTGCGCGGCGAGGTCAGCGAAGAGGTGAGAACAATCGTAAAGGCGGCGGACAGGCTATGTGCGTATATTAAGTGTGTAGAGGAGCTTTTGGCGGGCAATCGTGAATTTGAAAAGGCGTGTGTGCGCACAAGAGAAGCGGTTGTGGGTATGAAGCTTTCCGAGGCAGATTATTTTATCGAGCATTTTTTGCCCGGGTATTCACTCACGCTTGATGAATTAAATTAAGCGAATGTTTTGTAATTCAGCGGCAGCTGTTGACAAGATATGGCGGTATATGATATTATAAAACACGCGTAAGATAAATTATGCACAACAAGCCATAGACTCAGGAGCGGAAACGCTTAATCATAAACATCCTGACGAGGTTGATTTTACAAGAACTTAGTTGCTCTTTTAAAGTCTTCAAGGCTTTTAAAAGGGCATTTTTTTATTTAATACGGCGCAGCGCGGAGGTGAAAAAATTTGAAAGAAGCAAAATTACAAGAAAAGCAAGCGATTGTTGCAGATGTTGTTGACAAAATGAAGCGTGCACAGAGCGTGGTTGTGCTTGATTATCGCGGACTTACGGTTGCGGAAGTGTCTGATTTGCGCAGCAAGTTTCGTGAAGTGGGCGTAGAGTATAAGGTAATCAAAAACAATATGTTAAGACGTGCGGCGGAGGAGCTCAACATTGAAGGCGCAGCGGAATATTTTAAAGGGCCTACAGCGGTTGCGTTTGGGTATGATGACCCGGTGGCTCCGGCAAAGATTTTGTGCAAGTTTGTAAAAGCTACAAATAAAACGGAAATCAAGGGCGGTATTTTGGCAGGCAAGCTGATGAATGCAGGCGGAATAGAGAACCTCTCAAAGCTTCCGTCCAAAGAAGAGCTTATTGCAAAAATGCTGGGCAGCATGAACGCGCCGATTACCAATATGGCGCTTGCGCTTAATGCAATTCCAAGAGGACTTGCGTGTGCGCTTCAGGCGGTAGCAGATCAAAAACAATAAAACCTTGTGCGGTATGCACAAAAATTAAAAAAAATTCGGAGGAAAATAATAATGGATAACAAACAGATTCTTGAAGCAATCAAAGAAATGAATGTACTGGAGCTTTCAGAGCTCGTAAAGGAAATTGAAGAAACTTTCGGCGTAAGCGCTGCTGCTCCTATGGCTATGGCTGCTGCTGCTCCTGCTGCTGACGGCGGCGAAGCTGCTGCGGAACAGACAGAGTTCGACGTTATTTTGAAAGCTGCCGGCGCAGAAAAAATTAAAGTTATCAAGGCTGTAAGAGAAGCAACAGGTCTTGGACTTAAGGAAGCAAAAGAGCTTGTAGACAGCGCTCCTTCCACAATTAAAGAGGCTCTTGGCAAAGATGAAGCAGAAAAATTGCTTGCTGCTCTTAAAGAAGTCGGTGCAGAAGCAGAACTTAAATAGCATTATGCTGTTGTATCAATCAGATTTAATTATGAAAAAGCGCAGTGTTTTGCTGCGCTTTTTTTAATGTTCAAAGTTTAATTATGCTTATTCATGTGTATATATAAGCAAGTGGTAGGGGGTACACACTATGAGTCTTGACGACGGGAAAAATTTAGCTGATTTTTTGGAATGCGCGCGTATAAGAAGCAAAGAATTTTACATTAAGGCGACAAATATCGCTATGCTGGATGTACATGAATATTCAAAGCAGGCGCTCAACGCAGTAATGGGTGCTATGCAATGCCTGGAAAATTATGCGCAAAGCGGCACGTTGTCGGCGCGTATGCTGGTTGCGGAGGCATCGCGTAATGTTGCGGTATTGACGGAAAAGGTGAGCACTGCGGCGAAAGAAGCCGAAGAAGCGGCATCGCTTGCGTTGTCGGTTGAATTGATGGATAATGAAGATTAGGAAAGAGGGTAATATGCTATGACAATGACTAAAGAGGAATTTGGGAAAGCAGCAAGGGATGTAGGCAAAAAGGCTGCGAAAATCACAAGAGATACAAGTGCCGCGGTAAGTGATGCGGCGCGCGTTGCCGCAGGCAAAGCCAAAGAAGGGCTGACGGCATTCGGAAACACTGTTGCGACGAAGTCCAAAGAGCTTATGGAAACGGCAAAGCTTAATACGCAAAAAACGCAGAAGCAGCATGAACTTGATGAGGAATATTTAGCGCTTGGGAAAATGGCGTATGCTAAAGGACGTTTGCGCGGTGATATGGGCGAAACGGCAACGAAAATCAAAGGTATTTATGCAGAGCTTCAGCAGCTTGAGGTGGCGATAAATGCGGCACGTTCAACAAAAGAATGCAAAAATTGCGGTACAAAGCATTTTGCGGGGGATCTTTATTGCCCTAATTGCGGCGCGAAACAATGAGCGGAGATGTGAAAAAAGAGCCGTGGACAAATGTTATAAGGTATGAGGCCAAAGATTATCTGCCTAAAGAAGAATTTGCAAAGCTGCGCAACGATTTAAGAGTCGCGTGGCGTGCTTTAGGGTGGCTGCATTTGCGTATGACGAACGATATTGATATAGCAAGCCGTTCACCCCTTTCTCGTCCTGAATTACGGCGCAGGCTTACCGAGGTGGAAAAAGAAATTGAAAAATTGATGGATGTATATTTAAAGGAGTAGGACAAAAGCGGCAAAGCGTTTTTCAATGCGCGCGCTCGTGTAAATTGACAACCTATATGTGAAAATAGTATTATATATATAACAAACAGGAATAGGTAAATACATGAATTCATTATATATTGTTGTTCCGTGCTACAATGAACAGGAAGTGCTGCACGAAACGACAAAGCGGCTCATAAATAAAATAGAACGCATGGTTGCGGACGGGCTTATTTCGCAGGACAGCCGCATTATGTATGTGGATGACGGCTCAAAAGACAGCACATGGGCTGTTATTGAGGAGCTGCATACCGCCGATGCGCGGGTGTTGGGCGTGAAGCTGTCGCGTAACCGCGGGCATCAAAATGCGCTTTTGGCGGGGCTTATGACGGCTAAAGAGCTGTGCGATGTGACGATTTCTATGGATGCCGATTTGCAGGACGACATTGAAGTGCTGGATGAATTCGTGAAAAAGTATTTAGACGGATGTGATATTGTTTACGGTGTGCGCGGAAATCGAGATACAGATACAGGATTTAAACGCAACACGGCGCAAATATTCTATAAATTGTTAAAGTTTTTCGGGGTAGATGCGGTTTATAATCATGCCGATTACCGCCTTATGTCGGTGCGCGCGCTTAACGGGCTTGCGGAATTTGACGAAGTGAATCTTTTTTTGCGCGGGATTGTGCCGCAAATCGGATATAAGACAGCGACGGTGGAGTATTCTCGCGGGGAACGTTTTGCGGGTGAATCAAAATATCCGCTTAAAAAAATGATGAGCTTTGCTTTTGACGGAATCACATCTTTTTCGGTGAAGCCGATCAGAATGATTACGGTTGCAGGGCTGTGTATTTTTATTGTGAGCCTTATAATGCTCGTATATTCGCTTATAGTAAACGCAATGGGCGCGACCACGCTTGGATGGACGAGCATGATAATGTCTATATGGCTTTTGGGCGGCTTGCAATTATTGGCAATCGGAATAATCGGTGAGTATGTGGGCAAGGCGTATATGGAAACAAAAAAACGTCCTAAATATATAATAGAAACGGTTTTGCGGGATAAATAGATTTATTTGTTGTAAAAATGTGATAAATAGGTTAAAAAAGCGCAGTTAATCATTGACAGTAATGCGTTTTGATGATATTATATTAAAGCAACTTGATAAAAGGCAGGGAGTGCCTTTTTTTAGATTGCTTAAAAACAATGTACCCGGAGGTAGTGACATGCGCACGAAAATCACACTTGCTTGCACAGAATGCAAACAGAGGAATTATGACACAATGAAGAACAAAAAGAATAATCCTGACAGAATAGAAATGTCTAAGTATTGCAAGTTTTGCAAAAAGCATACTGTACATAAGGAAACCAAATAATTTTGAGGTGGAGACACGATGGCTAAGACCAAACTATTGGGCGAGGAACGCGAAAAGCACATAAAAGAGCAAAAGAAGCTCGCCAAGAAAAAGAATAAAAAGCAGAAGCGAAGCCTCATTCGTTTTTTCAAGGATGTATGGGGGGAGATCAAGAAGGTTACATGGCCGACTCGTCAAGAGCTTTTTAAGACGACGTTCGCGGTAATTGTTTTTGTGGTTATTTTCGCTGTTATTGTGGGGCTTATGGACTGGGGCTTTGGTGCTCTGTTCAAGGCATTCCTTTTAGCTTAGGAGTTATCTGTTTATGAACATAGAGAAAAGTATTCCGGAGGATGTTGTAGAGCCTGCGGAAAATGAGAATGTGGAAACACCGACCGATGAGCTTGAAGAAAAGCCGAAGTTCCTGAAACAGGAAAAGACGGATAAAGCCTATTGGTATGTTGTGTATACCTATTCAGGATACGAAAATAAGGTGATGGATAATTTGCTTAAGACTGTGGAGAATCACAGCCTGCACGGCACCATCATGGATGTTAAGGTTCCCATGGAAGAATCTGTGGAAATCAAAAACGGTAAAAAGCGCCATGTGTCGCGGAAAATGTTTCCGGGATATGTTATGGTTAAAATGTTTTTGACGGATGAGTCATGGTATGTTGTGCGTAATACGCGCGGTGTAACAGGATTTGTCGGTCCGTCTTCAAAGCCTATTCCGTTGTCTGACGCCGAGGTGCGTTCGATGGGCATAGAAAATGTGCGCATTAGCCTGGATGTTGAGGTGGGCAACAATGTAATAGTGACGTCAGGGCCGCTTGAAAGCTTTGTAGGTGTAGTGGAAGAGGTTAATATTGAGCGCCAAAAGGTACACGTTATGGTATCTATGTTTGGCAGAGATACTGCGGTGGAGCTGGATTTTGTACAGGTAAAACGAATTTAGCGAATACGGCAGGACGCATTTTGAATTTTTTGCGTCACAGATTGTTTACTGAGTGGGAGGCGTAGTATCCTCACGCCGCATACCACATCATATAAAAGAAGGAGAAAAAAATGGCAAAAAAAATCACAGGGTATATCAAATTACAGATACCCGCAGGAAAAGCGACACCGGCACCACCGGTAGGACCGGCATTGGGGCAGCATGGTGTCAACATTATGGACTTCACAAAATCGTTTAACGAAAAAACGGCACAGCAGGCGGGGCTTATTATACCGGTTGTAATTACAGTGTATGCCGACCGTTCTTTCAGTTTCATTACGAAGACTCCTCCGGCAGCAGTGCTTATCAAAAAAGCGTGCAAGATAGAGAAGGCTTCCGGCGTTCCGAACAAGCAGAAAATCGCGAAAATCACGCATGCTCAGCTTGAAGAAATTGCAACTCTCAAAATGCCTGATTTAAATGCAGCGAGCCTTGAGTCGGCGGTCAGTATGATCGCGGGCACGGCGAGAAGCATGGGCGTAGAAGTGGAGGGCTAAACAATGAAAAGAGGAAAGAATTATACAGACAGTGTAAAGGCATATGATAAAATGAATGCTTTTGATCCGGCGGAAGCGGTTAAGATCTGCAAAGAAACAGCTAAAGCTAAGTTTGATGAAACAATCGAGCTTTCTGTAAGACTCGGCGTAGACCCGCGTCATGCGGATCAGCAGGTGAGAGGCGCGGTTGTGCTTCCTCACGGTACAGGCAAAACTGTGCGCGTGTTGGTGCTTGCAAAGGGCGACAAAGCCAAAGAGGCACAGGATGCGGGCGCGGATTTTGTAGGCGCTGAAGAAATGGTTGAGAAGATTCAGAAAGAAAGCTGGTTTGACTATGATGTAATCGTAGCCACACCTGATATGATGGGTCAAATCGGTCGTATCGGTAAAATCTTGGGACCAAAGGGGCTTATGCCTAACCCGAAATCGGGCACGGTCACAATGGATGTTGCAAAAGCAATCGCTGACATTAAAGCCGGTAAGGTTGAATACAGAGTTGATAAAACGGCAATTATCCATGTTCCGATTGGCAGAAAGAGCTTCACCGAAGAACAGCTCGGTGAGAATCTTAAGGCTATTATGGATGCAATCGTTAAGGCAAAACCGTCAGCTGCAAAAGGTACTTACCTCAAAAGTGTGGTAATTTCCGCAACGATGGGTCCGGGCGTAAAATGCAAT
>JAVXIJ010000071.1:0-7179 GCA_036648415.1 Christensenella sp. | reverse complement strand
AACAAAAAAAGAACGCAGCGGAGCTGCGTTCTCAGAGTGTCAAAGAACCTTTGGCGCTCTGATAGGCTGTTAAGAAAGTCGCAAGACAAGGAAGCGAAACTTGCAAAAGCTGAGATAGAATAAACAATTCATCGATGTTTTTGCAAGTGAAGCTGACACAGTAAGTCATTTTACCGTTAGGCAAAATGACGGTTGCGGCTTTATCGACAGCCTGAGATAGCAGCCGCTTCTTTTAACATACGATAGACCCCCGAAATCGGCAAGCCCACCACATTAAAAAAACAACCGTCAATTCCCGTTACAAATTTCGCAGCCGGACCTTGAATTGCGTACGCTCCCGCCTTATCCATCACGTTTTCCTGCCGCAAATAATCCGTGATTTCCTCCGACGTAAGCGGGCAAAACACAACCTTTGTAGTAAAAGCTTCGGCAATGCACCGCGCGCCGCGCAGCACACACACGCCCGTGTGCACAAAATGCGCCCTGCCTGCAAGCTCTGTAAGCATAGCGCGGGCATCCTCCGAGCTTTTCGGCTTGCCGAAAACTTTACCGTTTACCTCAACCACCGTATCCGCCCCGATTATTGTATCTTCGGCATACAGCTTTTGCACCGCTTCGGCTTTTTTGATTGCCAACGCGCGCACCATTTCACGCGGCTGTGAAATATCACAGCTTTCATCCGCGCCCGATACCGCCACTTCAAAATCCTGCGTAATAAGCCCTAAAAGCTCTTTTCTGCGCGGGGAAGCCGATGCGAGCACTATCATTTATTCACCATAGTAATTGCGCCTAATTTGCACGCTTCCACGCAAAGTCCGCAGCCGCGGCATTTATCCGTTATCTTGTGCGTCATTTTGAGCGTACCGTCTATCGCGTCAAACGGGCAAGCCTTTGAACACAGCGTACACCCCACACATTTTTGCGGATTGATTTTTGCGCGCAGCAAGGAAGCCGTTTCAAGAATACACTTCCGCGGGCACTGCTCCACGCACAGCCCGCAATTTCTGCACAATTCTTCATTTATAACCGGAAGATTATCTATCATTTTAATTGCGCCGAACGGGCATAGGCTTGCGCATTTTCCGCAGCCGATACATCCCGCGCTGCAATTTTCCATTACCTCACGTCCGCGCCCTGTATTGGTGCACGCGGTATAAACGGGTACGTCGCGCTCAATTATCGCGATTGAGCTTTGCGGACATTGCTCCACACAGCGCCCGCACCCGGTACATTTGTCTTCATCAATAAACGCAATGCCGTCAGGGCCCATAGTAATTGCGTCAAATTTACAAACCTTAGCACACGTTCCGAGCCCCAAACACGCAAACGCGCACGCTTTAAATCCGCCTGCTATACCGTATGCCGCGCGGCAATCACGCGCGCCGTCATATTCAAATTTATTTTTGCAATGCCCCTCGCTGCCAAGGCACATAATGCGCGCCACCTTAGGTTTTATATCCCCCACGCAAACGCCCAGCACTTCCGCAATCTTCTGCGCGCCGTCCTGCGACAACACCGCACAATCCGTAACCTCTGCCTTGCCCGCCACAAGCGCATCCGCAAGCGCGTCACACCCCGCATAGCCACATCCGCCGCAATTCGCGCCCGGTAGATTTTCTCGCACGGCAACTACGCGTTCATCCTTTTTTACGGCGAACTTTTTGGACGCAACCCCCAGCATGATTCCAAACACCGCACCCAAGCCTCCGAGCACGATGATTGACCAAATAATCGGTTCTAACATAATTTATTTTCCTCATTATTCATTATATACACATTTCGCCGATACTTATCGTGTCAAAACCTCACACAATTATCGGCTTTTTCAGCAGCCTTACACCAACCCCGAAAATCCCATAAATGCTATGCTCATCAGCGACGCAGTTATGAGCGCTATCGGGAAACCTTGAAACGGTTTGCCGATCGGCGAAAGCTCAAGACGCTCACGTATTCCCGCAAACAGCACTATTGCAAGCGTAAAGCCAAGCGCACCGCCCACACCGTTCACGAGAGATTCTATCAAATTATAATTTTCTGTAATATTCAGCAACGCAACGCCCAAAACCGCACAGTTAGTGGTAATAAGCGGTAAATACACACCTAAGCTCTGATAAAGCCCGGGGCTTGTTTTTTGCAAAATCATCTCCACAAGCTGCACAAGCGCCGCAATTACCAATATAAACGCAATTGTTTGCATATATCCTACGCCCAGCGGCACAAGTATATAGTACTGCACAAGCCATGTAATAAGGGATGCCATTGCCATAACAAAGGTCACCGCCATACCCATTCCTACAGCGGTTTCCACTTTTTTGGAAACACCCAAAAACGGACATATTCCCAAAAAGCGCGACAGCACAAAGTTGTTTACCAATATCGAGCTTAAAAGTATTGTGAGTATACGCAAAAACATTTCCATTATTCACGCACCTCCTTTGCTTCTGCTTCTTTTTTGGGCTTTACCTTTTCGCGCATAAGCACTATTTTGTTTATGAGCGCCAACAGCAGCCCTAAAACGAGGAAGCCGCCCGGAGCTAATATAAACATCAGCGCCGGCGGATAACTTGCCCCGAACACAGAAATCCCAAAAAGCGAACCCGCACCCAAAAGCTCGCGCACCATTGCGATAAGCGTGAGCGAGCAGGTAAACCCGACGCCCATTCCGATGCCGTCCACCATAGCGGGCAGCACACTGTTTTTCGCCGCGAACGCTTCCGCGCGCGCAAGTATTATACAATTTACCACTATAAGCGGTATAAATATCCCGAGGGACGCATCCAGCGCCGGCAAAAACGCCTTCAGCACCATCTGCACCACCGTTACAAACATGGCAATTACCACAACATAACACGGAATACGCACCTTTTCAGGGATAAAATTTCTCAAAAGAGAAATCAGCATATTGGAGCACATCAACACGAAAATCACTGCCGCGCCCATTCCGAGCGCGTTGGTTACAGAGGTCGTGACCGCTATTGTCGGGCACATTCCGAGCACCAACCGAAATGTCGGATTTTCATTGAGTACGCCGTTTACAAAAACGCCTTTCATCAACTTTTTATCCATTACGCTCACGCACCTTTCCCGAGATATTTTTCGCCGAACTCGCGTGCCGTATTTACCGCGCTCGCAACGCCCTTACTGGTAATCGTCGCACCGGTAAGCGCCTGCACTTCATTTTGCGCACCGGTCGGCGATTTTGCAATCACAATCGGTCCGTCTGTTTCTGTAAACTGCTCTAAAAAGTCAGGCTTCACGGCATTTGCGCCGAGCCCCGGTGTTTCTTCATGCGCGCCGATCGCCACGCCCGTAACCTTGCCGTCCGCGCCTATGCCCACCGTTACGCCGAGCCCCGGTTTATAGCCTTTGGTTACTATTGAATAAGTATATCCGACACTCGCGCCCTCCGCAGTTCCCTCATATACCTCTTTTATAACGGAATACTGCTCACGGTTATAATCAATGCCCTCAAGCTCTATCTGTTTAAATTCCTGCGCAAGCGGAAGCACCTGCTGTCTTGCTTCAGTTGCTTTCTTGATTTCCTGTTGTGCAATTGGCTCTTTTGTTATGCCGTACACAAACCCCAAAATCAGCCCCGCACACACGGTAATAATTACAAGGCGAAGCGCCAAATTCCAAATGCTGTCATTATTTGCTTTACTCATTGACTTTTTTCACCTCCCCGAATACTTTGGGACGCAATACCTTATCAAGCAGCGGCGTCAATAGGTTCATAAACAATATCGCAAATGAAACCCCCTCGGGGTACCCTCCCCATAATCGTACAACCATGGTGACAACGCCGCACCCCAATCCAAATACAAGCTGCGCCTTGGGCGACGACGGCGAGGAAACATAATCCGTCGCCATAAAAAATGCGCCGAGCATAAGCCCGCCTGCAAAAAGCTCAAACATTATCATCGCAGGCTGACCCGTCAGCAAGGTTATAATAGCGACCGTTCCCAAATATGCAAGCGGAATACGCCACGAAATCACTCTGCGCGCAAGCAGATATACACCGCCTATCAAAAGCGCAAGCACGCTTGTTTCGCCCATGCTTCCGCCTACACGTCCGATAAACATATTAAACAGCGTCGGCAGCTCTGCTGTGCTTTCACTCAGCATTGTAAGCGGCGTTGCGCTTGCCACAGCGTCCACTCCCGCAAAAGGCGCGATAAACGTCGTCATTGCGACAGGCCATGAAATAAGCAAAAAACAACGTGCCGCAAGCGCCGGGTTCATAAAATTGTGTCCCAGCCCCCCAAAGCATTGCTTCACAATTATGATTGCGAATGCACTGCCGCATACGGGCAGATACCACGGCACATTGGGCGGCAAATTAAGCGCTAACAAAAGTCCTGTTACCACCGCCGATAAATCGCTTATTGTGACCTCTTTTTTTGTGAAATATTGCACTGCGGCTTCACATCCCACCGCACTTCCGATACACAGCGCAATTGTCACGAGGCATCCCACACCAAAAAAATATACCGCAGCAATACACGCGGGTATAAGTGCAATTATAACGTCGAGCATAATGCGCGATGTACTGCCATTTGATTTTATGTGTGGCGAGCCCGACAAAATCAACTCCTGTTGCATAGCATTTCCTCTCAAGTTCAATTTAAAATATATAATTCAAAATGGATGTGCCGTTAATCCCCGCTTGCATTTTCGCGCGCAGGGCGTTCATTCATCTCAAATTTACTTTTCTTGCTCTTTCTCTTGCTCTCGCTCTTTTTCTTTCTCTTTTTCTTTCATGCGGCGCACGGTAATCATATCCTTTGCGAATTTGATGTTTTGCGCGATTGGTTTTTTAGCCGGACAAATATAACTGCAACAACCGCAGCTCATGCAGTCCATTGCGTTGTTTTCCTCTGCCCGTTCAAAGTTTTCATTGAGCGCAGACGCAGAAATCATCATAGGCATAAGGTGCATAGGGCACACCTCCGCGCATTTGCCGCATCTTATGCAGTTTGTTTCCTTTTGCTTTTTAGTATATTCAGAATCAAGCACCAAAAGCCCCGAAAACCCTTTGGTAATAACGCAATCAAGGGTGGGAAGCGGCAAACCCATCATAGGTCCGCCCGACAAAATTTTCAAAGGCTCTGTTGTAAAGCCCCCTACATAATCAAGCACCTCTTGCGCGCTTACACCGAGGCGCACCAACAAATTTTTAGGCTCCTTGACCGCGCCCGTCACCGTAACCACGCGGCGTATAAGCGGTTCGCCCGAATAAAACGCGTCCGCAATCGCTTTTGCCGACGCAATATTCACCACAACCACCCCCGCGTCCATCGGCAGCCCGCCCGCCGGGACGACCCGCCCCGTAATGGCGTTTATAAGCTGTTTTTCCGAGCCCTGCGGATATTTCGTTTCCACAGGCACAACGCGTATTGCGTGGGAATCCACCGCCGCCGACATTTTTGCTATTGCTTCGGGTTTGTTGTCCTCTATCCCGATAATTGCCTTGCTGATATTAAGCGCGCGCATAAGCAGCTTTACGCCCATAAGCACGCGTTTGGGGCATTCCACCATCAGCCGATAATCCGCCGTCAAAAACGGTTCGCATTCCGCGCCGTTAATAAGCAACAAGCTGATGTTTTTGCCCTCAGGCGGCGAAAGCTTTACATGAGTAGGAAAGGTTGCCCCGCCCATGCCGACATTCCCCGCGTCCTTGATACACTCGATTATCTGTTTGTCCGTAAGCGCTTCAACGTCCACCGGCACTTCATAACAATGCTCGTCCTTGCCGTCATTTTCAATTACGATTGCGCCCACAGGATGTCCCGAAATCCCCATGATTTCAGTGATTTCTGTAACCACTCCCGATACACTTGCGTGCACCGGAACGCTCACAAAGCCTTGCGCTTCCGCAATTTTTTGCCCCATAAGCACTCTTTGCCCCACGCTCACAATGGGCACGGCAGGCGCACCCACGTGCTGTGAAAGCGGGATTTTTACAATATGCCCCGCAGGCATTTCTTCAATTTCACATTTCTCCGTAAACTTTTTTCCCTCATATAAATGTTGCAGCGGATGTATCCCACCCGCAAATGTAAGGCTCATATATTTTTCCTCCGAATGCTTTACCGCATTATGTTTCTTTTCAAAACATACCAACATATATTATATCACAGCGCCATTTTTTTCTAAAGCAATTTTTATTTTTTTACAACCATTAAAGACTTTTCGGCACAGCATTGCATTTCACACGTTCTGCGGTTATAATAATAAAAAAAGGAGCACACATTATGGCCGGACTCATTCCTATCATTATATTACTCGGACTGCTTATACTCGGTATACTGTATTGTTTTTGGGGCTTTAGATACCTCAAAGTAATCATGTTTATTTACGCATTTTTCATGGGCGCATATTATTCTTATACGCTCATCGGCACATATTTTCCCGCAGTCGCAAACTGGTTATGGCTCATGAGCCTCATCGTCGGTATAATTTTTGCGCTGCTTGCATTTTTCTTCGTTAAATTTGCCATGTTTGTGGTGGGCGGCATGATAGGGCTTTTGCTGTACGACTTTTTGCGCGGCGCATTTCCCGATACCTTCGCCGGCATGGAACCTATAACAGTCTTTTTCATCGGCTTAGGCTTGTTTGTTGTGTTGGGCGCAATTACCCTTGCGTCACGCAAGCATTTTGTAATACTCTTTTCTGCAATTTATGGTGCATATACAATAATTACCACCGTCGGAATTATAATCGGCGTAATGTTTAACACTACTATCTTAACAGGTGTTACATTCGGAAATTATAAGCAAACATTAGATACCGTGAGCATTTTTAACCAAACCCCCTCGTGGGTAATTCTCATTCCCATCGCAGTGTTTGCCATCGCGGGCATCATTATGCAATACAAATTCACCGCTCCCGGAGCACACAAAAAAGCACTCGAAAAATAAAACTTCTCAATCATCACTATGCAAAAGCACCGTGCGCAAAACACGGTGCTTTTATTGTATTCTCTGTTAATACTCAGCAAAAACCAAGGTTTTGGTTTTATGGGCGCGGACGGATGGTTGTGCGGACAGCAGGAGTGGCAGTGGTGGCGGCAAGGTTAGGCGGGCGGACAGCGCCCCTACAAAGGCGGGGGGTCGGGGCAGTGTCATAAGGTCTTGACCTTGCATGGGTCGCGCCTGTTTAATTTTCAACGCATATTTT
>JAVXIJ010000070.1:0-7344 GCA_036648415.1 Christensenella sp. | reverse complement strand
ACTCCGATATTTACCTGCGACACCGCTTGGTTTTCTGCTGCAAATGCGCTGTTTTGTAATTATTGTTCAGCGCTTTTTACAAAATTATTCTGCAACAAAAAACAAGCTTGTGCTCATGCACTTGCCTGTTTTTTTATTCCGAAACTGTTTTTTAGTAAAGCAGCAGCTTTTGGCCGCCCTACTTCACCACAACATTATCTGCGCCCAAATAAGCTTTGAGCTCATCCACAAACCCCGCCTTATATGCCACGCTGTGCGCACCCATGAGCTTATATTTCTGCCCTGTTTTCTCCACATAAACCACCACGCTGCTGTTCCCCGGATAGCGCCTTACAATGCTCATCAGCCCGTCAATATTACAATCAGCGCCCTCGGCAAGCTTCACATAAAGCTGCTTGTCCGCATAAAAAGCGTCGTCGGGGATATACCTGCTGACGCGCTCCGCCAGCACCTCTACACCGTTTTGCGCCGTAACCGTCACCTTGCCGCTCACATTCACTATCATGTCCGTCTTTAAAAGCTCCTCCGCCTGCTGATAAACATTCGGGAAAATCACCACACCGATAGGTGCATATAAATCCTCCAGCACAATGTTTGCCATCATCTTTTTTTGCTTAGTCGGCCGGGCGCGCACCGCCGTAATAATCCCCAACAGCTCCACGGCTTTTCCGTCAAACTCATACATCGTCATTTCATCGCCCGCCGTTTGCATTATGTCCGCAATGGATATGGGCCGCTTCGCAATTATGCCCGCAAGCGCGTCCAAAGGATGCCCGCTGATGTAAAGCCCTGTCATTTCCTTTTCATATGAAAGCTTTTCGCTGTCGTCATACTCCGCAATATCGGGCAGCTGCACCGACAGCGGCGCAAATTCGCCCTCCATGCTGTCAAACAACGACACCTGCCCTGTTGCCTGACGCTTTCTCAGCTGTATTGCGTCATTTAGCACCTGTTCATGCACCGCGCGCAGCTGCGAGCGTTTCACATCAAAGCAGTCAAAACACCCCGACAAAATAAGGCTCTCCACACGCTTTTTATTGAGCACATCCGCATTTTTATCCACAAAATCCGTAAAGCTCACATAGCCCGCGTCCCTGCGCGTTATCACCTCTTCAATGGCGTCCCCCACATAAGAAATCGCAGAAAGCCCAAAGCGTATTCCCCCGTCTTCCGTGGAAAAACGCATACCCGAGCGGTTAATGTCGGGCGGCAATATCTTAATGCCCGCGCCCTTGATTGCGCCTATATATTCCGCCAGCTTTTGCTTGTTTGTAATAAAGCTGTTGAGCAATGCCGTCATAAATTCCACCGGATAGTAACATTTCAAATACGCCGTTTCATACGCAACCACCGCATACGCGCACGCGTGCGATTTGTTAAACGCATAATTTGCAAATGCCATCATTTGGTCAAACAATATATTCGCCGTCTTTTTATCCATCCCGCGGCGAAGCGCGCCCTCCACACTTACCGTGCCGTCCTGTTCCTCGCCCTCGATAAATATCTTGCGCTCACGTTCCAGCACGCTCTGCTGTTTTTTGCTCATTGCGCGGCGCACAAGGTCACTTCTTGCCATAGAATAACCCGCAACGTCACGCACAATACGCATTATCTGCTCTTGATACACCATGCAGCCATAGGTATCGCAAAGTATCGGCTCAAGCATCTTGTGCGCATAATGCACGCTCCCCGGGTTGTTTTTACTGCGTATATATTCCGGTATGCTCTCCATAGGACCCGGACGAAAAAGCGAAATTCCCACCATGATGTCGTCCAAGCTTTCAGGCTTTAAATCCTGCATAAGCCTGCGCATACCGCCGCTTTCAAGCTGAAACATTCCGAGCGTATCCCCCGACGAAATAAGCTCATACACCTTTTTATCATCAAGGTCAAGGTTGTCTATGTCAAGCTTTATGCCGTGATTTTCCTCTATCATCGCCACCGCATCGCGAATAACCGTAAGCGTCCGCAGCCCCAAAAAATCCATTTTCAAAAGCCCCATGCTCTCCAGCTTTTTCATGGTGTACTGCGTCATCACGCTTTCATCCTTAGGGTTTTTTTGCAGCGGCACATAATCCGTAATGGGTGCATCCGCAATCACCACCCCCGCCGCGTGCGTAGACGCGTGCCGCGCCATCCCCTCAAGCCTGCGCGCCACATCTATAACCTGCTTGGCATCAGGATTGTTGTCATATTCCGCCTTAAGCTTAGGGTTGCGTTCAAGCGCCTTGTCTATCGTCATTTTAAGCTCAAACGGTATCATTTTTGCAAGCTTGTCCGCGTCCGCAATGCCCATATTCATCACGCGCGCCACATCGCGTATCACAATCCGCGCGCCCATCGTGCCGAATGTAATAATCTGCGCTACACGGTCGCTGCCGTATTTGCGCGTCACATAATCAATTACCTCCTGACGGCGCTCATAGCAAAAATCAATGTCAATATCGGGCATACTGATGCGCTCAGGATTCAAAAAACGTTCAAACAGCAGGTTGTATTTTATCGGGTCTATATTGGTAATTCCGAGCGTGTACGCAATAATGCTGCCCGCCGCGCTGCCTCGCCCCGGCCCCACCATTATGCTGCTTTGCTTTGCAAAATTCACAAAATCCCATACTATCAAAAAATAATCCGTAAAGCCCATAGAATCAATGGTGTTAAGCTCATATAAAAAGCGCTCGCGAATATCCGTTGTTATGTCTTTATACCGTTTTTGCAAGCCCTCCTCCGCTAAATGCTTTAAATATTCAAAATCCGTATAGCCCGCGGGCACCTCAAATTCCGGCAAATGATTGCTGCCGAACTCGAACTCAAGATTGCATTTGTCCGCAACCTCGCGCGTGTTTGCAAGCGCTTCCGGAATATACGAAAACAGCTCGCTCATTTCCTTTGGCGATTTTAAATAAAATTCCTCTGTCGCAAACGCCATTTTTCCGGGTGCGTCAATCGTGGTGACCGTCTGTATGCACATAAGCACGCGCTGTGCATACGCGTCCTCTTTTAGCGTGTAATGCACATCATTTGTCGCCACCGGCTTAATCTTAAGCTCCTCCGCCAGCTTCAACAATAATGGGTTGATGCGCTGCTGCTCGGGTATGCCGTGGTCCTGTATTTCGATATAAAAATCCTCCCCGAACATCCCCTTGAGCTTCTCCGCCATACGCTTTGCGCCCTTATAATCATTTTGCATCATCAAGCGCTGCACATCCCCCGCAAGGCACGCCGACAAGCAAACTAAGCCCTCCGTATGCTCCGCCAACAGCTCATAATCTATGCGCGGTTTATAATAAAAACCCTCAAGCGAGCCTGCCGAAACAAGCTTCATAAGATTTTTGTAACCTGTCATATCCTTGCACAACAACACAAGATGCGCATATTCACGCGTAAGAGAAGTCTTTTCAAAACGGCTGCCCTGCGCCACATAAACCTCGCACCCGATAATAGGCTTAATCCCCGCTTTTTTTGCCGCCTCATAAAAATCTATTACACCGTACATCACCCCGTGGTCGGTTATGCAAAGCGCGTCCATTCCTTGCTCTTTCGCGCGCGCTGTCAGCTCGCTTATGCGCCCCGCGCCGTCAAGAAGGCTGTATTCCGTATGAACGTGTAAATGTGTAAAATCTATCATAGTGCTCCTTTCGGCTTAGGCCTGCGCCGACCTTTTCATAAAGCCGCTGCATTTGCGCCGCGCAATATAATCTATATTCAGTATACCATGCACGCATGGCGAATTGTGCAAATAATTTATTAAATCACCGCATATTTTTCATTTTTAAATATCATCTTTTACGCTTTTAAAAGCTTACATATTATTGTATAATATATAAAACGCACAGAGCAGAAAAGGAAGGCATAATATTTTTATGGCATATAGACTGATAGCACTTGACCTTGACGATACATTACTTAACTCTAAGAAACAAATTACTGAGAAAAACCACGAGGCTTTAGCGCAGGCGCGCGAAAAAGGGGTGCGCGTCATACTCGCCTCAGGCAGAGCATACCCCGGCATCACGGCTTTCAACGAAGCGCTTGGCAACACCGACTATACAATCACTTGCGGCGGTGCGCAGGTGGTCGACCCCGACGGAACTGTAATTCATTCCACCTATGTCGAGCCTGAAGCCGCAAAGCAGGTCATGCGTTGGGCAATGATGCACAACATACATTTTCAGATATATCTTGATGACGGATTTTATTACTTAAAGAAAAATGAGCAGTCTGATTTTTATGAAAGATTTTGTAATTATACGGGCACAGCAGACCCCGATTTAATGAATATTGAAACGGTGCTGACCTCTAAGATTTTGCTGATTGATACGCCCGAAAAAATCAAAAAGTACCGTAAAGAGCTCTCGGCGCTTTTCCCGGAGCTTGCGCTCAAAAGATCGCAGGAATATTTTCTCGAAATCATGAACCCCGAAGCAACAAAGGGAAATGCGCTTAAATATTTGGCACAAAAGCTTAACATTGAACAGCACCAAATTCTTGCAATGGGCGACAGCGAAATAGATGAAAGCATGATTGAATACGCGGGCATGGGCATTGCAATGCAAAATGCGTATGAAACGTGCAAGGCTGTTGCAAATGACGTAACCGCCTCCTGTGATGAGGACGGCGTTGCTGTGAGTATCGAAAAATATATATTGGGAGCAAACAAATGAAACGTGTTATCAAAATCACTGATTTGGCGCAGGCAATAAACCTCAATATCGTTTACATGGGCAATCGGGACACCGCGGAAATCGACTCGAGCGATTTAAACCGCCCCGGGCTTCAAATGAGCGGCTTTTTTGAATATTTTGCCGTAAATCGTGTGCAGTTGTTTGGCATGGCGGAAATCACATATTTGCAAACCTTAGACGCGGACGCAAGACTTGGACGGCTTGACTATTTCTTTTCTCACGCCATTCCCTGCGTGCTCATCGGCAGAAATCTTACCCCGCCCGACGAATTTTTGGCTTGTGCGCGCAAATATGACGTGCCCGTGCTTATGTCCGGGCTCACCACCACCAAATTAAGCCACAAAACGGCTATTTATCTCGACGCACTGCTTGCCCCTGTAATTTCGCGCCACGGCGGTCTTATGGACGTTTACGGCGTGGGAATGTTTATCACCGGCGACAGCGGCGTCGGCAAAAGTGAAACGGCGCTTGAGCTTGTAAAGCGCGGACATCGTTTTGTTGCAGATGATGTAGTGGAAATCCACAAGCTTTCAGATGATACCCTAATAGGTCAGTCCCCCGATATAATCCGTCACATGATGGAGATACGCGGGCTTGGCATTATAGATGTTTCTGTATTGTACGGCATGGGCTCCGTTGTACGCGAAAAAACCATCACGCTTTCCATTCATTTAGAACCCGGGGACGTGCGCGACATTGACCGTCTTGGAACCTCCGACAATCACATCACACTTTTGGGTATCAACGTACCGCAAATAACCCTTCCCGTGCGCCCGGGGCGCAACCTCGCCATTGTAATGGAGGTCGCTGCCATGAACTTCCGCCTTAAAAGCATCGGTCAGGGCGGCGGCGACTGGCTCGCGCAAAATATTATGGATGTGATTGCACAAGCATGAATAACAATAAGCTTTCCGCCCATTTTGCTTCTCTTTTGGGTGAAACAGGCGTACTTGAAAATACGGATATGTCCGCACACACAACCTTTAAAACGGGCGGCACTGCCGATTTAATGCTGCTTCCGCGCACGGCCCGTGAGCTTGTTGCCGTGTTGCGTTTGCTGCGCACCGCCGAATTGCCCTACACCGTAATCGGTCGCGGTTCCAATCTTCTTGTTTCCGATAACGGGCTGCGAGGCGCAATAATAAAGCTTTCCGACGGTTTTGACGATGTGCGCATACACCAAAATATCGTGACCGCGCAAGCAGGTATTTGTATGAAAGCTTTATGTATGCAAACAATACGCGCAGGGCTGTGCGGGCTGGAATTTGCGGGCGGAATCCCCGGCACCTTGGGCGGCGCAGTGTGCATGAACGCGGGCGCATACACAGGTGAAATAAAAGATTTCCTCGTGTCCGTTAATGTGCTTGACCGCAACTTAACCGTGCAGGAAATACCCGCAGCTGCGCTTGAGCTTTCCTATCGCAAAAGCGCTGTTTCGGCAAATGATTATATTGTGCTTAATGCAACCTTTGCGCTTGATGAAGGGGACAGCGAAATATCGCTTGCCAAAATGAACGACTTTAACGCACGGCGCAGAAGCAAGCAGCCGCTTACATACCCGAGCGCGGGCAGCACATTCAAACGCCCCGAGGGAAATTACGCAGGCTCACTCATAGAAAAATGCGGGCTGAAAGGGTACGAAATCGGCGGGGCGCAAGTTTCGCATAAACACGCCGGGTTTATAATTAACACAGGCACAGCTTGTTCACGCGACATATACGAACTCATTTTACACGTTCAAAAAACAGTGTTTGCGGAAACAGGAGTAGAGCTTGAGCCCGAGGTAAAATTTTTAGGAGAATTTTAATGCTTAGGATTACGGCAGATACGCACACGCACACAGTGCACAGCCACGGTACGGGAACGGTGGAGGATAACGTCCGCGCCGCCATTGACCGCGGGCTTTCGTGTATCGCCGTAAGCGACCACGGTATGCAGCATTTGTGCTATAACATAAAAAATATGGACGACTATTTGCGCGACATTGACGCTGTCCGTAAAAAATACGCAGGCTATATAGACGTACTCACAGGCATTGAAATGAATCTGCTTTCCTCTGACGGGGATATAGATTTTCCGGTTAAATGGGCGCAATATTTTGATTTGCGGTTAATGGGCTACCATAAGCTTGTGCGTTACAAAACACTAAGCGATAAGCTGCATATGCTGCTCTTCAAAACAAAGGGCGAAAACGCCGTCACGCGCAACACTGCCGCGTATATACACGCAATGGACCGTTTTAAAATCGACATAATAACTCATCCGAATTACGGGCTGCCCGTCGACCTAATTGCGCTTGCAAAACACGCTGCAAAAAAAGGTGTCGCGCTTGAGATAAACGCAAAACATCCCGAATTTACCACAAACGAGCTTGTCGCGTGTGCAAAAACAGGTGTTAAGTTTTCCGTTGGCAGTGACGCACATTCCCCTGTGCGCGTGGGCGATTTTTTACCCGCACTTAAAAAAGCTCATGCTGCCGGCATTTCGGCGGAGCAAATTTTATACGCGGAAAATGATGTGTGCCCGCAAGATAAATAATTATACAAAGTGCGCGTCAAAACGGTGCATATACATACAAAGTGCGCGTGAAAGCGTGCACATACATACAAGGTGCGCGTCAAAGTGTGCACGTACATGCAAGGTGCGCGTAGGAGGTAAG
>JAVXIJ010000069.1:0-7527 GCA_036648415.1 Christensenella sp. | reverse complement strand
CTGCAACCGCAACAATACGCTGAGTAAGAGTTAAATCTTTGCCTGTAAGCCCGCGTGGATAACCTGAACCATCCATTTTTTCATGATGACGTATTGCATTTTGCAAAATCGCATCATCAATATAGTGTCCTATAATATCTTCGGTAATATCTACGTGCGTTCGCATTACATCCATTTCTTGCGGTGTTAATTTTCCGTTTTTTTCCAATATTTCAAGCGGTATTGAAATTTTACCTAAATCGTGCAATAGTGCGCCCGTATGAAGTTCATAAGCATCTAACTCGCTGATGCCCATGAGCTTCCCTATTCGGTCACTTATTCCTACTGTTGTAATGGTATGTGTTACTGTAAATACGCTTCTAAAATCAATTACATACATTGTCATTTTTAAAAAGGCATAAATTGTTTCGTTTGAAAACCCGCTATCCCCAAGATAGTCGTATAATTCATGCTTATAACGCCCGTCCAATAATTTATCTAATATATCGTCATTGTCTTTTACATAATAAAATAAATCAAGCACTTCTTTGGAAAAGCGCGTATTTTCACCTTTACTAAATACATTATCAATTGCGGCAATGTTATTTGCCTGCATATACATATCTACTCTGTCTGCCACATGGATGATTTGCGCAATATCTTTATACGGAGTATCTATATCAGCTAAATCTTTAAAAGCAGTATGATGAAATAATACTGCCGGTGCCCATTTGCTGAACGGCGTTAATTTTTTTACAAATAAATACCCATATACCGAATGCCCCCACATATTAACAGATTCAAACTCCAACATTCTGTCGATTTCTTCAGTTTTGTATGCGCCGATGTCGTGCATTAACACTACAAAAGCAATTTCATGTATAGCATTATCGTCATATATTTTAGCCGCTTTAAGCATATGGTACGCAATATAGGCAACACGAATACCGTGGTCAATCAATCGCCTGTCAATGTGATTGAGCCCTCTTTGAAAAATGCCGATAACATCAATCATTTTTAATGTATGAATATGCATATAAAACCCTCTGTCATCAGCGCCATCATTTTTTGGCATTTCTTTTTATTTCATCACGAGCTAATTTATCGCAAAGATTATTAAGCTCATCATCTGCATGGCCTTTAACTTTATACCATTTTACAATGTGGTCTTTAGCCGCATTTAAAAGCTGTTTCCATAAATCCTGATTCTCTACCGGCTTTTTTGCGGAAGTTAACCAGCCGTTATTTTGCCATGCAATAATCCAGCCTTTATCGAATGCATTATGGATATACGCGCTGTCAGTGTGCACTTTTACATTACAGCATTCTTTAAGCGCCAAGAGCCCATGAATAGCGCCCATAAGCTCCATACGATTATTTGTTGTTTCAGGTGCAAAACCCGAGAGCTCTTTACGATTCCCTTTATAATCGAGCACACACGCCCATCCACCGGGACCGGGGTTCCCCGAGCACGCTCCGTCACAATATACAACTACATCTTTTCGCATCTACAGCACCCTTGATTTTGCAACACACGCATCCACTGCCTCTTCAACAATCTCGCGTGTATGCCGTGCTTCAAATACTTTCATTGCTTCTATTGTAGTTCCGCCCGGTGAGCATACGTTTTCTATAAGCTTTGACGGTGCGTCATCTGTGTTTTTCAACATTTCACAAGCCCCTTCAAAGGTTTGTATTGCAAGCCTAAGTGATAGGTTTGCATCAAGTCCGTGCTTTTCTCCTGCTTTCGCAAGCGCATCTATAAACATATATACATATGCCGGACCGCTTCCCGATACACCTGTAACGCTATCCATTAAATTACCGTCAACATGCTCTATCATACCAATCGAGCAAAACACATCGTTTATGAACGCCTGTTCATCTTCCGAAAAATCAGTCGGGGTTTCAATGCAAATTGCCCCCTTCCCTACTAAAAGCGGAGTATTGGGCATAATGCGCATAAGACGCATAGTCGGCTTTAGATAAGAACGTATTTTTTGTGTTGTTACTCCTGCTGCAATTGAAACAAATGCCTTACCTTCCACTGTTATTTTTTCCAATACCTGCGGCAAAATGTTTGGTTTTACACATAGAAAAATTATGTCGGCAGCTTGTACCGTTTCATTTGCATCAACGCAAGGTATTACATTTGAAAAGCGTTTGCATTTTTCTTCATCTTTATCATATACATAAATATTTTTTACACCTACACGCTGCATACCGCCGATAATGGCCGCCGCCATATTTCCACAGCCTATAAATCCGGCTTTAAATTGCTTCATAACAGTGCCCTCCGTAATAATTTACAATTAACTTATGTATTATATCATATTGTAATTAAAAACAACAGAAAACCATCCATAGAGCTGAAAATATGGATGGTTTTTCTGTTAATATTTAATTTTGCTTATTTTGAAATAATAACCGTTACATCTTTGTGCAGTCTTAAAAGCGAGGACGGAAACTGTGTAGTAAGGCTGCTGTCATTCATTAAACGATCAATAGCTTCTGCTTTGTCTGCTCCGCTTGCGACCATCACAATTTTTTTAGCCGTCATAATAGTGCCCATACCAATGGTCAGTGCTTTTCTCGGAACATCGGCTGCGCTTGTAAAAAAGCGCTTATTTGCTTCTATAGTATTTTCGGTAAGTGTTACGCAATATGTGCCGTAATGCAGTGCAGCATCAGGCTCATTAAAACCTATATGCCCGTTTCTTCCGATACCTAAAAATGCCACATCCAAACCACCAAGCCCGTCAATTGCCGCTTCATATTGCATTGCAGCTTCATCAAGATTTTTTGCCATGCCATTCGGGGCGTGTGTTTTTTGTAAATCTACATTTACATATTGATATAAATTTGTGTACAGAAAATGATAATATCCCTGTTCACTTTCATGTGACATTCCGGCATATTCATCTACATTGAAAAAATTGCCCTGTGAAAAATCAACATCGCCGCGTTTATTCATTGCCGCTAATGCTTGGTATGTGCCAATAGGTGTGGAGCCTGTGGGCAATGCAAAAACCGATTCAGGCTTGTTTTTTAATGCTGTAGCCAATATATCCGCCGCAGTATCACTCATTTTTTCATAACTGTTCTCTGTAATAAATTTCAAAATTTTAATCCCCCTTTATATAATTGAATATATTAAAAACAATTCGTCATACATAAAAGCACCGAAACAAACGCTTCGGTGCTCGTTTGTTATGGCAGGGGTGGAGAGGATCGAACTCCCACAATTGGTTTTGGAGACCAATGCACTACCATTATACTACACCCCTATCAACTAAAAGCAACGTATTAAATTATACCCGATACCATGCCATGCGTCAATCTATATAATAATAAAAACCGTCATTTGACGGTTTTTATTATTTGAGTTCATTGCAATCAATCTCTCTTATCAAGCGGAACATAAAAACGCTCTTCTTGAATATTTTTATATGCCGGACGAATTATTTTGCCTGCATTAGAAAGCTCTTCAATGCGATGGGCACTCCACCCTGCAATTCTTGCAATTGCAAATATAGGTGTGAAAAGCTCTGTAGGCAATTTTAACATGCTATATACAAACCCGCTGTAAAAATCAACATTGGCGCTGACGCCCTTGTATATTTTGCGTTCTTTGGCTATAACCTCAGGCGCAAGCCGCTCCACCAACGTGTACAGTTTAAATTCTTTAGAAAGCCCTTTTTCTTCCGAAAGGTTTTCCACAAAGCCCTTAAAAATATCCGCGCGTGGGTCTGAGAGCGAATAAACAGCGTGCCCCATTCCATAGATGAGCCCCGCTTTATCAAACGCTTGTTTGTTAAGAAGTTTTGTAAGATAATCTTTTACTTCACTTTCGCTCGTCCAATCCGAAAGATTCTTTTTCATATCTTCAACCATCTGAACAACTTTAATGTTTGCGCCGCCGTGCTTTGGGCCTTTAAGCGAGCCTAATGAAGCCGCTACAGATGAATATGTATCAGTGCCTGATGAGGATACAACGTGCGTGGTAAATGTTGAGTTATTACCGCCGCCATGCTCTGCGTGCAGCACCAGTGAAACGTCAAGTATATGTGCTTCAAGCTCTGTATATTTACTATCAGGTCTTAACAAATGCAGTATGTTTTCAGCCGTAGAAAGCTCAGGGTCCGGCACATGAATGAAAAGGCTTTGCCCGTCATGATAATGGCGAAAGGCTTGATAACCATAAACCGACAATAAAGGAAACAGCGCAATAAGCTGCAAAGACTGCCGCATAACGTTTGGAATGGATATATCGTTTGCTTTATCATCATAAGAATACAGTGTCAGCACGCTTCTTGCGAGGGTATTCATCATATCATGACTCGGCGCTTTCAAAATAATATCACGCACAAAGCTTGTAGGCAATGTTCTGTAATGCGCCAACAAGCTTGTAAAATCCGCAAGCTCCGTTTTATTCGGCATACTGCCTAACAAAAGCAAATATGCAACTTCTTCAAATCCATAACGCTTTTCCGTGATAAATCCGCGGACAATGTCTTTTATATTTATACCACGATAAAAAAGTTTGCCTTCACATGGTATTTGCTCGCCGTCCTTATCCACAAACGACTGAATGTCAGAAATTCTTGTGAGCCCGGCTAACACACCTTTACCGCTGATGTCACGCAAACCACGCTTCACCTGATACTTTGTATATAATGTCGGATCAATAGCTCCTGTTTCATAAATTTTATCAGTAAGTTCGTAAATCTCCGGTGTAATATCTGAAATATTATGTTCCATGCGTTTTCCTCCTGTTTTTCGTAATTTTAGTTGTCACACCATGATAACAAATGAAAATTTGTTATATATCCTCTATCTCACAGTTCTATTTTTCTTGTGCTTTTATATTAGAACACATCAGCATATTTTCATCAAAAAACAAGCAACAAATTACATTAAATTTATTATACTACAAAAAGCGCTATATGTAACGCTTTTTATAATGTGATACCCCTAAGAGTATATTTTGTTTTGAAAAGCAGCACACAATTTTGGTTGTATAACGATTTATTAGATTCTGTTCACGCCCGTATCAATAGCCGCTTGTGCTACCGCCGCCGCCACCACACTCGCCACACGCTCATCAAAGGGCGAGGGTATTACATATTCGGGTGTAAGCTCATCTTCCGGAATAAGCCCCGCGATAGCGCGCGCCGCAGCCAGCTTCATTTCATCATTTATATCGCTTGCGCGTACATCAAGCGCTCCGCGAAAAATCCCCGGGAATGCTAAAACGTTATTGATTTGATTTGGGAAATCACTGCGACCTGTCCCTATTATTGCCGCGCCTGCTTTTTTTGCAAGCTCCGGCATAATTTCCGGGGTGGGATTTGCCATAGGAAACAAAATACAGTCTTTTGCCATACAGCGCACCATATCTTCACTCAGCGTTCCCGGTGCAGATACGCCGATAAACACATCCGCCCCGCATATTACATCCGCCATGCTTCCTTTTCTCATTTTTTTATTAGAAATTTCAGCCATTTCCTTTTTTTCTGCATTTAAACCTTCGCGTCCCTTATAAATTGCGCCTACACTGTCGCACATCACCACATCTTCCAGCCCCATAGCCATAAGCAGCTTAATAATGGCAATTCCCGCTGCACCTGCACCCGAGGTAACAACACTTATATTATGTATATCTTTTTTAACCAGTTTAAGAGCATTTAACAGCGCCGCTAAGGTTACAATTGCCGTTCCGTGCTGATCGTCATGAAAAACAGGAATATCGCAACGTTCCTTTAGGCGTCGTTCTATTTCAAAGCAACGCGGAGCGCTTATATCTTCAAGATTGATACCTCCGAAGCTGCCCGCAATAAGGGCAATTGTATTTACAATATCATCGACATTTGTACTGCGTATACATAGCGGAAACGCATCTACTCCGCCGAATGTTTTAAAAAGAACACATTTTCCCTCCATCACCGGCATACCTGCCTCAGGGCCTATGTCCCCCAACCCAAGCACTGCCGTGCCATCGGTTATTACCGCTACCATATTATTTCTGCGCGTATATTCATATGAAAGCGCAGGATTTTCAGCTATAGCAAGGCAAGGCGCCGCCACTCCCGGAGTATAAGCAACAGACAAATCCTCACGTGTTTCCAGCGGAACTCTGCTTGTTATTTCTATCTTGCCTCTCCATTTTTTGTGCATATCTAATGCTTTTTGCTCATAATTCATGTTATATCAACTTTCTTTCCCAATCGGAATATAAATTTCATCACAATATTTATACCCCATATTACTATACATTAAAACATCTTGAAATATTTTTAGTAAATTACAGCTGTGCCATAGTTACACCTATTTTTTCTGTAACCAACAAATCTGCATTTTTATCATATGGTGTTGTTGTTTTATTTATGAGTACGAGTTTGTCACCATGATAATATTCTATAAGCCCCGCTGCGGGATACACCGCAAGTGACGTACCGCCTATTATAAGCATATCTGCGTCGGAAATATTTTTGATTGATTGTTCCACTGTATCATTTTTGAGCGATTCACCATACAGCACTACATCCGGCTTAATAACACCGCCGCATTCGCAATGCGGAACACCCGTCATCGTTAAAATCTGCTGTGCGGAGTAACTTTTACCGCAATTCACGCAATAATTTCTGTGAATTGAACCATGTAATTCAAGCACATTATCTGAACCTGCCATCTGATGAAGCCCATCAATGTTTTGCGTAATGACAGCAGTAAGTTTTCCCTCACGCTCCCATTCAGCCAGCTTGATATGCGCAGCATTTGGCTGTGCACTCAGCTTCAACATTTTTGCACGATAAAAATCATAAAATTCTTCAGTTTGCGTCATGAAAAAAGCATGACTTAATATAGTTTCCGGCGGATACTTATATGTCTGATTATAAAGACCGTCTACACTGCGAAAATCAGGAATACCGCTTTCCGTGGAAACCCCTGCCCCACCAAAAAACACAATTTTTTTACTGTGATTTACCATATTCTTTAATTTTTCAATCTCGGTCATCATCAGTCACCTCATTTCACTAAAAAATTTTAAATCAATAGCTTTCCAACGCTTTTAAAATCAATTTGAATACATTTTGTGCTGTCATATGACGAATATACGCGCGCTCATCCTCCTTGTGATATTTGATATTAAGCTTCAACGTGGTTTTTAATTTGTCACTGTCAATTCCTACATAAACAAGACCTATCGGTTTTTCATCAGTTCCGCCGCCCGGTCCTGCAATACCTGTAGTGGAAATCCCAATATCCGAGTGCGCCAACGCTCGTATTCCTGCTGCCATCTCCCGCGCCGTTTCTTCCGATACCGCGCCGAATTGCGATAATGTTTCTTCCTTTACGCCTAACAACTTTTGCTTTATGTCATTTGCATATGAGCATACTCCGCAGCCAAATATCGCGCTTGCTCCCGCAATTTGCGTGATGCGTTCAGATATTAAACCCCCTGTACAGCTTTCCGCCGTTGCTATCGTCACATGCTTTTTTATCAGTTCGTTTACCGCCGCGCTTTGGATATTCGGCACATCTATT
>JAVXIJ010000068.1:0-7562 GCA_036648415.1 Christensenella sp. | reverse complement strand
TTGATATGCCAAAATATTTAATTGCGCATGATTTGGGAACGTCGGGGAATAAGGCGACACTTTTTACCACGGACGGCGAATATGTAAAAAGCACGGTTGCGGGATATGACACGAACTTTTTTAATGCAAATTGGGCGGAGCAAAATCCGCAGGACTGGTGGCGGGCGGTTTGCACGTCCACGCGTGAGCTTGTGGCGGGGATAGCGGGAAGCGAGGTCGCCGCTATATCTTTTTCGGGGCAGATGATGGGGTGTTTGTGTCTTGATAAAAACGGGCAGCCGCTGCGCGACCATATTATATGGGCGGATATGCGCGCCGTGCGCGAGGAAGAATTTATCAGAGAAAACATCGGCGTTGAAGAATTTTATCATATTACGGGGCACAGACCAAGCTCGTCATACACGCTTGAAAAGCTGATGTGGATAAAGAACAATGAGCCTGATGTATACAAAAAGGTGTACAAGGTGTTAAACGCCAAGGATTATATTGCATATAAAATGACGGGGCGTTTTGTGACGGATTATTCTGACGCAACGGGCACAAACGCATTTGACCTCAACACGTTTGAGTGGTCGGAGAAGATACTCGGGGCTGTGGGAGTGGCGGGTGAGCTTTTCCCTGAGGCGGTGGATTCGGCGCAGGTGGTGGGCGAGCTTGTAACCGCGGCGGCGGATGAGTGCGGGCTTGTAAGCGGAATCCCTGTGGTGATCGGCGCGGGCGACGGAACGTCGGCGGGCGTGGGCGCGGGCTCGGTGCGCGAGGGGGTCACTTATAATTGCTTAGGGTCATCCTCGTGGATTGCGTCCACAACCAAAAAGCCTGTGTATGACGCGCAAATGCGCACATTTAACTGGGCGCATGCAGTGCCGGGGATGGTGATTCCGTGCGGGACAATGCAGGCGGCGGGCAATTCGTACGGCTGGATGAAAAAAGAGCTGTGCAAGGAAGAAACAGAACGCGCAAAACGCGAGGGCGTAAGCGCATATGATTTAATAAACGCGCAGATTGCAGGGGCGAGCGTCGGTTCAAACGGGCTTTATTATCTTCCGTATTTGATAGGCGAGCGGTCGCCGCGGTGGAATCCCAATGCCAAGGGCGCATTTATAGGGCTTACGATGGAGCATACTCACGCGGATATGCTGCGCAGTGTGGTGGAGGGTGTCGGAATGAACCTGAAGATTATACTCGATACAATGCGCGCGCACATTGAAATCAAGAGCATTATTGCAATAGGCGGGCTTGCGAAGTCGGAGGTGTGCACACAGATTTTCACGGATGTTTTCGGGGTGGATATGCTCCCGCTAAATCATCTTGAGGAGGCGACCTCTATCGGCGCGGCGGTATGCGCGGGCGTGGGTGTGGGCGCGCTTAAAAGCTTTGACGAGGTGGATAAATTTGTGCGTCCGGTGGGCAAGTTTACGCCTAATGCGGAAAACCATGCAATATACGAAAAAATGTCGGGGATATTTGACCGTTCATACAGCGCGTTGGTGGATGTATTTGAAGAAATGGCGGAAATGCAATAAAAAAACGCGGGACAATTCAGAGTGCATTATCAATAACGATGTACGGGGCGCGGATGAGCGGTATAAATCATCCGCGCCCTTGACGTTGTACGGCTTTTTAACGCGATTTTGGGGTGCCTTTAATATCCCCCCGTTACAAGGCGCAAAAATCGCTTGAAAAGCGAAAAAACACTTCCAAAATATGCGCCGTTGTGGTATAATAAAAATATATTTAAAGGGGCATTTTATGATTGTACATATTGGCAACGATTGCTTTGTGAAAACCAAAGATATATTGATGATTTTGGATTATAAAGAGGCCGTGAGCAATAAAGAAACGGGCCTCTTTTTAGAGGGCATAAAGCAAACAGAAACGGGCGGCGGTGCGCCGCGCTCCGTTGTAATCACTGATGAAGACGGTGTGGGTAAGGCCTATTTTTCGCCGATTTCTGCGCGCACGCTTGCGGAACGGGTAAAGGGATAAGAGATTTTACCAAACAGTACATACAGCACAAAACGAGAAGAGGTATTGCATGAGCAACAGTAATGAACATTATGACGAAAGTCAAATTCAGATTTTAGAGGGATTAGAGCCTGTACGCAAGCGCCCGGGTATGTATATCGGGTCGACGGATTTGCGCGGTCTGCATCATCTTGTATATGAAATTGTAGACAATTCCATTGATGAAGCAATGGCGGGGTTTTGCAGTGAAATATTAGTGGTGATTGAAAAAGACGGCAGCGTTTATGTGCGGGATAACGGACGCGGGATTCCTACGGGAATGCACCCGCAGGCGGGGGTTTCCACCCTTGAGGTCGCGCTTACGATGCTGCACGCGGGCGGCAAGTTCGGCGGTGACGGCTACAAGGTGTCGGGCGGTTTGCACGGCGTGGGCGTTTCGGTGGTAAACGCGCTTTCGGAAAAGCTTGTGGCGACGATACGCCGCGAGGGGAAAATTCATCAGCAATGCTTTTCGCGCGGGATAGCAACGTCGGGGCTGGAGATTTTAGGTGATTGCGAGGAAGACCAAACGGGCACAGAGGTGCGTTTTTGGCCTGATCCTGATATTTTTGAAGATACTGCCTTTGTATATGATACGCTGCGTGTGCGTTTGCGTGAAATGGCGTTTTTGAATAAGGGAATATCTATTACGCTTGAGGATTTGCGCACAGAAAAGCCGCTTAAGCACGTTTATTGCTATGAGGGCGGCATAAAGTCTTTTGTGCAGTATTTGAACAAAAATAAAAATCCGTTGTTTGAAGAGCCTGTATATTTTTGCGCGGAAAAGGGCACGTCCGTGGTTGAGGTGGCAATGCAGTATAACGAGGGTTATTCTGAAAATGTTTTCTCGTTTGCGAACAATATTTCCACACATGAGGGCGGCGCACATCTTAACGGGTTTAAAAATGCGTTGACGCGCGTGGTGAACGATTACGCCAAGCGCATGAAGATTGTAAAGGAAAACGAGCCCACGTTGTCGGGCGAGGATATTCGCGAGGGGCTTACAGCCATAATAAGTGTGAAGCTTATCGACCCGCAGTTTGAGGGACAGACGAAAACAAAGCTCGGGAACAGCGATATGCGCGCGCTTACCGACACCACGGTGGCAGAGGGGCTTAATGCGTTTTTGGAGGAAAATCCGGCGACGGCGCGGGTTATTATTGATAAATGCTTGACCGCTAAGCGTGCGCGTGAGGCTGCCAAAAAAGCAAGAGAGCTGACGCGGCGCAAAACGGCGCTGGAGTCGGCGGCGCTCCCCGGGAAGCTTGCAGATTGCAGTGAAAAGGATGCGAGCAAATGCGAAATTTTCATTGTCGAGGGAGACAGTGCAGGCGGAAGCGCAAAGCAGGGACGCGACAGAAAATTCCAGGCGATATTGCCCTTGCGCGGGAAAATACTTAATGTGGAAAAAGCGCGGCATGATCGCGCGCTTGCAAATGCAGAGATTAAGGCGATGATAACCGCGTTTGGCGCGGGCATGAACGAAGAATTTGATGTGGAGAAGCTGAGGTATCATAAGATTATATGTATGACCGATGCCGATGTGGACGGAAGTCATATCCGTATATTGCTGCTCACATTCTTTTACCGTTATATGCGTCCGCTCATTGAAAACGGATATGTGTATATTGCGCAGCCGCCGCTTTACAAGGTTACAAAAAAAGGCACTGAGGATAAATATGTTTACCGTGATGACGAATTACAGGAATATTTGCAGATTGTGGGGGACGGCGCGGCAATTCAGCGCTACAAAGGTCTTGGCGAGATGAACCCCGACCAGCTTTGGGATACGACAATGGACCCTGATAAGCGGATATTGTTGCAGGTGGATATGGATAATGCAATTGAGGTAGAGGAAACTTTTTCTGTGCTGATGGGCGACAGTGTAGAGCCGCGCAGGGAGTTTATTGAGGAAAATGCTAAGCTTGTTGCGGATTTGGATATATAAGGGCAATAAAAAGCGAAATCGGTGAACGATTAAAATTAAGGGGTTACTATTTTGGAAATATCAAAGAATATCGTACCTATTGACATTAACAAGGAAATGCAGAAGTCTTTTATTGCATATGCGATGGCGGTTATAATAAACCGCGCGCTGCCGGATGTGCGCGACGGTTTAAAGCCGGTGCACAGGCGTATTTTGTACTCTATGGGTGAGCTTAATATGTATCCCGACAAACCGTACCGCAAAAGTGCGCGTTTGGTGGGCGATGTATTGGGTAAATATCATCCGCACGGCGATACGGCGGTTTATGACGCAATGGTCAGAATGGCGCAAACATTTTCCATTCGCCACCCGCTTGTGGACGGGCACGGTAACTTTGGTTCTGTGGACGGCGACGGTGCGGCGGCAATGCGTTATACAGAAGCGCGTATGTCTAAAATCACCATGGAGCTTATGCGTGACATAGAAAAGGACACTGTGGATTTTTATCCGAACTTTGATGAAACGTTGCAGCAGCCCTCTGTGCTTCCGACGCGTTTCCCGAATCTTCTTGTGAACGGAACGGGCGGTATTGCCGTTGGCATGGCTACAAATATTCCGCCGCATAACCTTGAGGAAACCATCAATGCGGCGATTGCGCTTATTGATAAGCCCGAAATTTCCATTGAGGAATTGATGGAGATTATGCCGGGGCCGGATTTCCCGACGGGCGGCATTGTAATGGGCGTTTCGGGCATTCGTTCCGCATACAAAACAGGGCGCGGCAAAATTCGCGTGCGCGCGCGTGCAGAAATTGAAAAGCACGGCGAGGACAGAGAGCGCATAATAGTGACCGAATTGCCGTATCAAGTAAACAAAGCAACGCTTGTGGAAAAAATTGCGGACCTTGTGCATGAAAAGAAGCTTGAGGGCGTTTCGGATTTGCGCGATGAGTCGGACAAGGCGGGTATGCGCGTTGTTATCGAGCTTAAACGCAACGCAAATGCAAACGTGGTGTTAAATCATTTATACAAGCATACGCAGATGCAGGACACGTTCGGCGTGATTATGATCGCGCTTGTGGACAGCGAACCGCGGGTGCTGAATCTTAAACAGATTTTGGAATATTATGTGGAGCATCAAAAGGATGTAATTGTGCGCCGCACAAAGTTTGAACTGGAAAAAGCGCAGAAACGCGCGCATATTTTGGAAGGGCTCGTGATTGCGCTGGATAACATTGACGAGATTGTGAGCCTCATCAAGAAATCTCCGGATGCGACTACGGCGCGTGCGTCATTGATTGCGCGGTTTGGGCTGTCGGAAATTCAGGCGCAGGCAATATTAGACATGCGTTTGCAGCGGCTTACAGGCCTTGAGCGTGATAAAATCGAAGCGGAATACAAAGAGATTTTGGCGAAAATTGAGCATTTCAACGCGATTTTAGCAACGCCGCAAATGGTGCTGGATATTATCAAAACCGATTTGGCAGAAATTCGCGATAAGTATGCAGACCCGCGTCGTACGGAAATTACGTTTGACGAGGACGATATTGACCTTGATGAGCTTATTGCCCGTGAGGATATGGTGGTGACACTCACGCATTATGGCTATGTTAAGCGCATCAGCCTGGAAACCTACCGTGCGCAGAAGCGCGGCGGCAGAGGAATTACCGCGATGGCAACGCGGGAGGAAGATTTCGCCGAACAGGTATTTGTGACGTGTACGCATAACGAATTGCTGTTTTTCACCAATAAAGGCAAGGTTTACACGAAAAAGTGCTATCAAATTCCGGAGGCGGGCAGGACGGCAAAGGGCACGGCGATTGTCAATATGCTCAATTTAGACCCTGACGAAAAGGTTTCGGCGGTGTTCCCTATCGAAACAGAGCTTGAGAAAAATTCTAATCTTGTTATCGTGACTAAGGGCGGCGTAATCAAGAAAACTCCGTTCAGCGAATATGCAAATATCCGCCAAAACGGGCTTAGAGCGGTTAATTTAAGAGAGGATGACGAGCTGATTTCCGTGATGGAAACGGACGGCACAAAGAGCATAATCATCGGAACGCGTGACGGAATGGCTATCATTTTCAGTGAAGAAGATGTGCGTCCTATGGGCAGAGTTTCAACGGGCGTGCGCGGTATAAGGCTGCGCGAGGGCGACGAGGTTGTGGATGCGTGCATTGCGCAAAAAGAAAAGCAGGTGCTGGTGATAACCGAAAACGGTTACGGCAAGCGCACGAATGTGGAAGAATATCGTTTGCAGACGCGCGGCGGCATTGGGCTTAAATCCATGAATATTACAGATAAAACGGGCAAGATGTGCGGGCTTAAGATTGTGGACGGCACAGAGGACATTATGCTCATAAACGATGCGGGCATAGTAATTCGCATGAGCGTTGAGGGGATTTCGCTTATTGGGCGCTCGACGCAGGGCGTGCGGGTTATGCGCGTGGATGACGACACCAAGGTGGTGTGCGTTGCGAAAATTATGGAATCCGAAGAAGAGGTTGAGGATGAAGCCGGCACGGAAGAGGCTGTAACAGAGGATAAGCAGAGCGAATAATTAAAAGTGAAGATGTGCTGAATTACGGCACGGTTGTCGGGCGCAGCAAATTGCGCCCGATTTTTGCGGAATGTTATGGGCAAGGGGTAGGATATATGACAGAAAAAGATAAGATGCTGCGCGGCGAGCTTTATAACGCGCGCGACCCTCAGCTTGAAGCGGAGCATAAGCGGGCGCTGGAGCTTTGTTATAAATATAATAATGCAAATCCGTTGGATACGGAGGGGCTTGATAAGCTTGTAAGGGAGCTTGTGCACGTTGACGGGGAAAGTGTGACGGTCAAGCAGCCTATTCGTTTTGATTATGGATGCAACACATATTTGGGGAACGATGTATATATAAATTATGGCGTGATGGTGCTGGATGTGTGCGAGGTACATATCGGAAACGGCGTGATGATTGCGCCGGGGGTGCAGATTGTTGCGGCAACGCATCCGGTAGACCCGTCGGTGCGCGCAGAGGGCTTGGAATTCGGCAAGCCCGTGATAATCGGCGACAATGTTTGGCTGGGCGCAGGCGTTATTGTATGCCCGGGAGTGACAATAGGTGAGGGCACGACTATCGGTGCCGCAAGCGTGGTCACAAAAGATATTCCCGCAAATTGTGTGGCGGTCGGCAACCCGTGTAAGGTGATAAAAACAATATGTAAGTAGGAATAAGCTTTGCAAACAGAGCGCCGTATTGCGTCAAACGGAAAGTATGCGGTGCGCAGGGTGTTTGTATAAAGGTGTTTTTGTGGGGTCGGCGACGATTTCACTTGACAAAAGCAGCATATTATTGATATACTGTTTAAGCATATTCGGATGGAGAGATGGTCGAGTTGGTTGAAGGCACCGGTCTTGAAAACCGGCGATGGTGTGAGCTATCCGTGGGTTCGAATCCCACTCTCTCCGCCATTTTTATGCGTGTGGAGCAGCACAATAAAACTTTATGAACATGTAGAATTTAGCCGGAGAAGTACCCAAGTGGCTAAAGGGGCGCCCCTGCTAAGGGTGTAGACCGGGTAACCGGTGCGAGGGTTCAAATCCCTCCTTCTCCGCCACGTCGCAGCAAACTGCGCTATACAAGT
>JAVXIJ010000067.1:0-7654 GCA_036648415.1 Christensenella sp. | reverse complement strand
CGCAAAATCTATGGCTGCGACGGTGCTGTTCATTTTATTTTTCTCCTATGGTTAAGCATACCGAACTCGAACCAATGCGCCTGAAACAAAGTCTTTTTGTCCGCTGCATAGTTGGTGTCGCCCGAATCTGATATGCTTAATCCTCAAATTTGATGGAAGAATCTTTTTTGAGCGCCAAACGGCATTCAACTTCCATACATTTTATGATGCCTGATATTATCGGGCAGGCGGCGTGCACGGGGAAGTTTTCGGAAGCATATTCAAAAAATGCGCCCACCCCGGGCTTTTTGAGGCAAATATCATATGCGTCAAAGCTGTCACCCAACGTCTGCATCATGGCGCGAACGCTCTCGCAGCCGGATTTTACTGTTACGGCAACATTCATTTGGTCATCGGAATGTGCCTCGACACTTGTTATAAACCCGCATACACCGGGGTCAATGGTTACCTTTGTCATAAGAAAATTCCTCCTTTTTGTTTTAATGATACCTCATACGCGGGGGGAGCGCAACCCGAAAACGAGAAAGAGTACAGCGCATTTATGGGAAATAAAGACAGGAAAAAAATGTAAAATGGATTGACAAGGAGCAGGTTTAACGTTAAACTAAGTTCAATGGATAATTTTTGCGAAATAATAGAGGGGAGAGGGATTTTATGGATTTTGTCGGACGTACGGCGATTGTTACAGGCGGCGCAAAAGGCATAGGCAGGGGCTGCTGCGAGCTTTTGGCGAAAAACGGCGCTGATGTGATGGTGGCGGATATGAATATAGAAGGTGCTGAGGCTGTGGCGAAAGCGCTTGTGTCGGAGGGGTTTAGCGCGCAGGCGGTGCAGGTCAACGTGAAGTCGGTGTCGGATGTGCAAAGCATGGTCAAACAGACGGCCGCGGCGTTTGGCGGGGTGGATATACTCATCAATAACGCGGGTATTTTGCATACAACGCCCATTGAGGACATTACGGAAGAGGAATGGGATAATATTGTTGATATAAATTTAAAAAGCGTATTTTTTGCTACGCAGGCGGTGCTTCCTTATATGAAAGAAAAGCATTACGGGAAAATCTTGAACCTTTCTTCGCTTGCGGGGCGAAACGGCGGTATTGCAAACGGGCTTGGATATTCCGCAACAAAAGCGGGAATAATCGGGCTTACACGCGGATGTGCGTCGCGCTTGGCAAGATTCGGAATCAATGTAAACGCAATTGCGCCGGGCTCGACAGATACGGGAATACTTGATACGCTTTCGCAAGAAAAAATAGATAATTTGGTGGCATCCATTCCGCTCGGACGGTTTGGGAAAACAGAAGAAATCGCAAATGCGGCTGTGTTTTTATGCTCGGATGAGGCATCTTTTGTTACGGGCGCAGTGCTGGATGTAAACGGCGGAATGTATTTTGGATGAGGGGAAAATATGCTTAAGAAGATTATAATATCGCCGGATTCATTTAAAGGCACAATGACGTCCATAGAAATTTGCGATTATATTGAAGAGATTATATTGAATTATATACCGCAGGCGCAGGTGGTGAAAATACCTATTGCGGACGGCGGCGAGGGCACTGTGGACGCGTATCTTTCGGGGGTGGGCGGAACGCGTGTTTCGGCGCGCGTCACAGGGCCTATGGGCGAGAAAACAGACGCGGAATACGGAATTTTGCCGAACAAAAAAACGGCGGTGATTGAAATGGCGGCGGCGAGCGGTTTGCCGCTTGTACAGGGGGATTTGTTTCCGCTCGACGCGACAACTTACGGAACGGGCGAGCTTATTGCGGATGCGGCGAAAAACGGATGCACGCGCATTATTTTAGGAATCGGCGGCAGCGCAACCACGGACGGCGGCATAGGCGCGCTGGGCGCGTTGGGTGTGCGGTTTTTGGACGCGGAGGGCAAGGAAGTTACGCTTGACGGCAAAGGACTCGGGCGCATTTGCACTGTGGACGCGGCAGGAATTGCGGACAGCATAAAGCGTTTGCAGATCACCATTGCGTGTGATGTTAAAAATCCGCTTGCAGGCAAAAACGGCGCGGCATATGTGTTTGCACCGCAAAAGGGCGCAGATGCACAGACGGTGGAAATGCTTGATAAAAATTTGCTGCATTATAATGAAATATTGACGAAATATACGGGTGTGGATTATAAGGACAAAAGCGGCATGGGCGCGGCGGGCGGCTTAGGGCTTTCGCTGACAGCGTTTTTGCACGCCGAAACAGAGGCGGGAATCGAGCTGATACTTGATACGGCGGGTTTCAGTGAAAAGGTGAAAGGCGCAGATCTTGTAATTACGGGCGAGGGAAAAATAGACGGACAGAGCAAGCAGGGCAAGGTGCCCGTGGGTGTTGCGCGGCGCGCGAAACGCGAAAATGTGCCTGTGATTGCTTTGGTGGGGGATGTCGGCGCGGGTTATGAAGAACTTTATGATGAGGGAATCACGGCAATTTTTTCCACGAATAAAGCGGCGGTTCCGTATTCCGAAGCAAAAAAAACCAGCGTAGAGGATTTGAAATTTTTGACTGAATCGCTTATGCGATTTTATAATGTCATTAAATAAAAGGGAGGAATGTAAAATGAGAAAGTATTTGTGTGTTATTAAAGTAAAACCTGAATGCAGAGATGAGTATATCGGTATTCACAACAATCCATGGCGGGAAATGCTGGAAGCAATTCGTGCGGCGGGCTATACCAATGAGGCGCTTTTTTATTATGAAGACCAAAGCATAATTTATTTGGAGTGCCCTGATGATACGACGCATGAAGAATGTGACGCGCGCTTGCGCAAAACGGATGTGTGTAAGAAGTGGGATGTGACGGTGTGTCCGTGGTTTGCGGGTGAGCCCACAATGTGCGAAAAAATATTTGATTTGAATCAGCAGCTGGATGATGAGCTGCATGCAGATTAAATTTTGTCAGTAAAAATTTTTGGAACGAAACGCCGTGGGAGTCATTCCGACGGCGTTTTTAAATGAACGGATGAATACATTTATGTTTGCAAAGCCCACTTTGTCGCAAATTCCTTGTACGGTGAGCTGCGTAGTCAGCAGCAGCCGTTTTGCGTGCGTGAGCCGCACAGAGGAAAGATATGCGTGCAAAGAGCAGCCGAGCTGCGCGCTGAATGTGTGCGAAAGGTGATAGACGCTTAAAAGCGATGCGCGCGCAATATCCTCCAGCATAATTTTTTGTGCGTAATGTTCATCTATAAATTGTTTTGCCTGCATTACACCCGGGGTTATTTCGTTTTGCTCGTCGGAATTTGCGTGATGGGTGCAAAGGTCCGTCAGCAGGCGGGTAAGCGCGAGAGATATTTCCATGGGCGCATAATCGTCGGGAATGATACACAAATTTATAATTTCATCTATCAGTTTTTTGGCGGAATGCAGGTCGCGGCATTCTTTTACGCAAAAGCCGTCACGGTTGATGTAATCGTGATAGGTGCGCGCGGCGCTTCCGTCAAAGCGGATATAGCAGGTGTGCCACGAATTCCCCAGCGTTTTATATTCGTGAAACTGTGAACAGTTGATAAGCACCGCATCGCCGACGTTAAGCGTATAAGTTTTATCGAGATAGGAAAGCTGTCCTTGCCCGTGCGTGGTGATAAGCAATAAAAAACCGTCAAGATACCACGTTTTGGTAAAGTAGTCCTTTTTTGCGCCGATTTGTCCGGCACAGTATATAAAAAAGGGAAGACTGCGTGCAAGGGCGGTATCGCTGCCGATGACGCCGCAGGATTCGTCTGTAATATCAAGGTTAAATTCGCGGTTTTCTTTGCACATAGATTGTCGAGCTCCTTAAATAGCAAGAAAAGTATATATTATGGCATAAAAAGATGATTACAAGCAAGATTGAATATGATACTATTATACAAAACAACAAAGATTTAAACAATACCATTTTTTATATCAAAACAATAATCGCATAAAAATATTGAGCTGATAATGTACATTGCTGCAACTTACAAAAGTGGTAACGATACAATATTCGGCAAAACGGCATACAAAAAGCAGGGTGTTAAAGATAATTTGCGATTAAATATATACAGAATATTAAAAAGCAAAAAAAGTTTATCATATAAATGGGCGGCAGGAATATGCCGCAGGTGTATAAATCTAAGAACGGGAGAATAAAAATGAAAAGTTTAGAAAGTTTGAGAAAGCCTGATAAGGAAAGAACGATAGCGGCAATGCGCGGCGAAACGACGGACAGAGTGCCGCATTTTGAGGTTGCGGTGGAAGAGGATGTTGTACGTGGAATTTTGGGCAGAGAGGCGGGCTCTACACTTGCGGCGGCGCGCGGTGCGTCGGACAGAACCTTTGTTGCTCCGCCGATGGACCCAAAGGATTATATTGATATTGTTAATTTCAACGGGCAGGACGTTATAGGCTTTGAAGCGTTGTGGGCACCTTTTAAATATAAGGACGATAAGGGCGAGCTGCACATTGTAAACGACGGCCGCATTAAGAGCTTTGAGGATTTGGAGAAAATCATAGAGCCGGATTGGAAGCTCGATTTTGAACCGCGCAAAAAGTATTTTGACATTTATAACAAGGCAATAGAGGGCACGGGCATAGGCACGTTCATTCTGACCGGTACGATTTTTCAAACATGTTATCAATTTTTAATAGGCTTTGAAGATTTCTTTGCGATGGCATATACAGATACGGAATTTATCGAAGTAATGATGGATAAATGTTTGGATTACTATATGAAAGTAATTGAAATTGCGATCGACAGCGGAATATCTTTCTTGTTTTTGGGCGACGATATTGCGTTTGGCTCGGGCACGTTTATGAATCCTGTGAAATTTAAGGAAATGTGGCTGCCGCGTTATAAAAAGATGGTTAATTTGGCAAAGCAGGCGGGTGTGCCTGTGATGTTTCACAGCTGCGGAAATATCACGGAAATTTTTGATGACATCATAATGGAACTCGGCGTGGATGCTATCAATCCGATAGAGCCGTATTCTATGAATATTTTTGACATCAAGAAAAAGTACGGAGATAAAATTACAATCAGCGGAAACATTGACATTGCAGGACCGCTTTCTATGGGTACTCCCGATGAGGTTAAAGCAGAGGTGCGCGACCATTTAGAGCGCCTTATGCCCGGAGGACGTTATATTTGCAGCTCCAACCACAGCATTATGAACGATGTTAAGGTGGAAAACTACAAAGCGATGATTGATACCATAATCGAATATGGGCAATACTGAAAAAGTGCAGGACGCGCTTCACGGAGCTTTAATATGAGCACTATTTATGATGTGGCGAAAGTAGCGGGCGTTTCAAAAACTACTGTTTCAAAGATATTGAGCGGCAGTAAAAATGTGCGCCCGCAAACGCTTGAAAGGGTGAATGCCGCAATAAAAAAGCTTGATTATGTGCCGAATTGTTTTGCGCAGGGAATGCGCAGCGCTGCAACCAAAACGATTGCGGTGTTGTTGCCGGAGCAATATAATTACGGTTATATGGAGCTTTTGACGGGCATTGAAAAATGCGCTAACCGCAACGGTTACATGACTTTTGTGTGTTCCACCGGGCGAGACGGTGAGCGCGAAATGAAGTATTTAAAAGAAATGGTGCGCCGCCGTGTGGACGGAGTGATTTATTTTACTTACCGCCGCAATGAAAAAAATATAGCGTATTTAAAGCGCATAGCAGGGAATATCGCGGTGGTGGTAATGGACAATGTGCTGCGCGGCGAAAAGCTTGACACTGTGCGCGTAAACGGCGGAGAGCTTACAAAAAGTGCGGTAAAGTATTTGTGTAATAACGGGTGCAAAAAAATTGCTTACATAAAAGGTCTTGATGAATATGACGCAACCGCCGAACGGTTTTCGGGTTACGCGCTGGGGTTAAAGGAATGCGGTTTATCGCTTGATAATTTGTTGGTGGAGTCGGCGGAGTTTACGATGGAGGGCGGGCGCAATGCCACGCGTTTGCTGTGGGAAAAAAAGCCGGATGCAATAATCACCGCCACAGATATGCTTGCGTTGGGGGCGCTTGATTTTATGGAAGCAGAGGGCGTGCGTGTTCCGCAGGATGTGAGCATAATAGGCTTTGATAATATTCCGCTGTGCATATGGAGCCGTCCGCGCTTGTCTACAATATCGCAAAATCAAGAAAAAGTGGGCGAAACGGCTGTGCAGCAATTACTGGCGCGGTTAAGCGAGCCCAAAAAGGAAGCAGTGGAGTTAATCTTGAACGGAGAGCTTATTTTGAGGGAAACTACTTAAAAAAGCGGCGTAAAATGTAATGATATTTAAGCATAAAAAGCATAGCGATAAAATCGCTGTGCTTAAAAAAGATTTAAAAGTGGTAACGATACCATAATATAAATAAACCATAGACGGGGAGGAAAAGAGTATGAATGAAAGAGAACGTTTTTTAAACCAGTTACATTATAAACCTGTGGACAAGGTGACGATGTGGCCGCCGCTTGATGTGTGGGACACGACATGGAAGCGTTGGGCAAAAGAGGGGCACACGGATATGTTTGCAGAGCAAATCGGTGAGCACGGCGGCGCCGGAGATCTCAGATTTTGGGATTATTTCGGTTGTGACCATCAGGATGAAGTGGGCATTTATTATGGCTTCAGCCCGGGATTTGAATATGAACAGCTGGGGGAGGACGAGCACACGATTACCTTTCGTAACCACGAGGGTATAGTAATGCAGGAATTAAAAGAGGGGCGTGAAACCTCTATGCCTCACTGGTTGGATTTCCCTATAAAATCACGGGAAGATTTCAGAAAAAATCTGTATCGGTGGGAGCTTAATTTTGAGGAGCGTTTTCCTGCAAACTGGGAGGATAAATGCAAGCTTTGGAAGCAGCGCAAAATCCCGCTGCGTATGTGGGCGGACCGTGAGGGCGGATTTTTCGGGCCGCTGCGCAATCTTTTCGGCATAGAAGACCTTTCTTATTTGTTTTATGATGACATTGAGTTTATTGAAGAGGTGCTGGACGCAAAGGTTGAGTGTATGACGCGTATTATCAATAAAATCTGGGAATATACGGATTTTGATTATTTCGTATTTTGGGAAGATATGTGTTATAAAAACGGACCGCTGCTGTCGCCTGAGATGTTTAAAAAATATCTTGTGCCGCGGTATCGTAAAATAACAGATTTGCTGCGTTCCAAAGGTGTGGATCTTATTTTTGTCGACAGCGACGGGGATGTTAATAAGCTTGTGCCGCTGTGGCTTGAGGCGGGCGTAAACGGTATATTGCCTTTTGAAGTGCAGTGCGGCATGGATGTTAATAAATTCCGCAAGGAATACGGCAAGGAGCTGTTGATGATGGGCGGAATAAACAAACGCGCGCTTATCACGGGCGGCAAGGATATTGATGACGAGCTGCGCCGTGTGGCACCGTTGGTGGAGGGCGGCGGATATATTCCGTGGCTTGACCATTCTGTACCGCCGGATGTGAGCTATGATAATTTCCTTTATTATATGGATAAACTTGAAAAGCTGTGTAACGGTACTTTGTAAATGTGTGTTGAGGAGGGCGCGGGGGCGTCCTCCTTTTTGCATTAAAGATATGCGTGTTTGGCGTGAGGGCAAGACCTCTAAGGTCAAAACCGCAAGGTCAAAACCGCAAGGGCAAGACCGCAAGGTCAAAACCGCAAGGTCAAAACCGCAAGGTCAAAACCGCAAGGTCAA
>JAVXIJ010000066.1:0-7656 GCA_036648415.1 Christensenella sp. | reverse complement strand
GGAGCATTTCGGGGTTCGGGGAGCTTGCTCCCCGACGGGGTTTGGGGCAGCGCCCTAAGGTTTGGCACTTGCGGGGTTTGCCCTTTGAGGGTTTTAGCCCTTTAGAATTTCAAGCCTTACCAACAGCAAAAAAATCAACAGGTTACAAATTAAAAGGAGTACAACAAAATGGCAAGATTATTCGGCACGGACGGCGTGCGTGGAATTGCAAATGAAAAATTAACATCAAAATTAGCATATGATTTAGGACGCGCAGGCGCATATTGCCTTACAAATGAGATACACAACGCGAGAATATTGATAGGCAAGGATACGCGTGGCTCGGGCGATATGCTGGAGTCGGCACTTGTGGCGGGGATATGCTCGGCGGGCGCTGAGGCGGTGGTGGCGTGCACCTTGCCGACCTCTGCAATAGCGTACCTTACGCGGCATTCGGGGTATGACGCGGGAGTTGTGATTTCAGCGTCACATAACACCGTGGAATATAACGGTATCAAGTTTTTCAACTCAAACGGTTATAAATTGGCGGATGAGCTCGAGGACCGTATCGAAAACATTATAATGAACAATTCCGAAACTATACCGCAGCCCACAGGCAAAAAAATCGGGCGGCGGGTGCGGCTCAAAAAGGCGGCGCAGGATTATATAGATTTCGTGGTGGAGAGCACAGATGTAAGCCTTGACGGGCTCAAGGTGGTGCTTGATTGCGCGAACGGCGCGGCAAGCGAGGTAGCACCGTGGATTTTCAAGCTTTTGGGGGCGGAGGTCATCCCGTACTACAATATGCCCGACGGCACGAACATCAACGATAACTGCGGCTCTACGCACCCTGAACAGCTTTCGCGGCTGGTGGCGGAGCTCGGCGCGGATATAGGGCTGGCGTTTGACGGCGACGCCGACAGACTCATAGCGGTGGACGAGCACGGCGGAATTGTGGACGGCGATAAAATCATGACAATTTGCGCTATGGATATGAAAAAGCGCGGCGTGCTGAAAAAAGACACGGTAGTGGCAACGGTAATGAGCAACATGGGTATGGAGCAGACGCTTAAGGAAAACGGTATTCATTTAAAGCGTACGTCAGTGGGGGATCGCTATGTGCTGGAGGAAATGGTTGCGTCGGGTTACAATTTCGGCGGGGAGCAGTCGGGACACCTTATTTTCCTTGACCAAAACACGACAGGCGACGGCATATTATCGGGCGTGCAGCTGATGTCTGTGATGAAACGCGAGGATAAACCGCTTGCGCGGCTCGCGCGGCCGGTAAGCGTGTATCCGCAGGTGCTTGTGAACGCATATGTCAGTGACGAAAAAAAGCACGATTATGAGAACGATGAAGAAATTCTTGCGGCGATTGCGCAGGCAGAGAAGGATTTCAACGGGCAGGGACGCGTGCTGATACGCACCTCGGGCACCGAACCAATGGTGCGCGTGATGATAGAGGGTAAGGACAAGGATGCCATTACCACGCAGGCGGTGAGCATTGCAAAGCTCATAGAAAAGCGTTTAAAGTAAAAAACTGCATATAAAATAACGGAATGCCATATTTTGGTGTTGCGTTATTTTTTAATATTTATTTTTGTGCGCAAATGAGATATAATAAACGGGTACAAAATTTAACAGAAAAATCAGGCAGGAGAATAATATGTGCGGAATTGTTGGATATGTCGGAGATAGAAATGTTATCCCGGTGCTCACAGGCGGGCTAAGCAAGCTTGAATATCGCGGTTATGACAGCGCGGGAATTGCGTATCTTGACGCGGGCAAGCTTACAATATACAAAGAAAAAGGTAAATTAGCAGAGCTTGAAAAAATGGTGGCAGGGAAAATTTCAGAGCATACCATAGGAATAGGGCACACACGCTGGGCAACGCACGGCGAACCCAACCGCACAAATGCACATCCGCATACAAACGTAAGCGGGGATCTTGCGATTGTGCACAACGGTATAATCGAAAACTATTTACAGCTGCGTGAATGGCTGACTAAAAAGGGAATTACTTGTGTATCGGAAACGGATACGGAAATTATTGCGCATTTGATTGGCTACTATTTAAAGGATGATTTAAAAGAAGCGGTATCACAGGCGATTTCCAAGCTTAAAGGCAGTTATGCGCTCGGCGTGGTGTGCGAACGCTTCCCAAACGAAATTGTGGCAGTCAGAAAAGACAGCCCGCTCGTCGTGGGAGTGGGCAAAAACGAAAACCTAATAGCATCGGATATTCCGGCGATTTTGGAATATACGCGCGACGTGTATTTCCTTAATAACGGCGAGATCGCGGTTGTAAAAAAAGACGGCGTGAGCCTATATGATGAAATGCTAAACCCGATAGAACGTGAAGTATTTACGGTGGAGTGGGATGTTTCACAGGCGGAAAAGGCGGGTTATCCGCATTTTATGCTGAAAGAAATTGAGGAACAGCCGCGCGCGCTTGCAGACACAATTAACCCGCGGGTGCAAAACGGCGAAATATGCTTTGATGAAATCGGCATGGATGATGAACTCATGCGCAGCATCAAAAAGATAACGATTGTTGCATGCGGGACGGCATATCACGCATCATTTGTGGGAAAATGTATCATTGAGAGATATGCGCGTGTGCCGGTGGAGGTGGAAATCGCATCGGAATTCAGATACAAAAATCCTATAATAGATAAAGATACATTTGTAATTTTGGTCAGTCAGTCGGGGGAAACCGCGGACACCATTGCTGCGCTGCGCGAGGCAAAGAGCAGAGGGGCGTTCGTGCTTGCAATTGCGAATGTGGTGGGCTCAACCATTGCGCGTGAGGCGGATAAGGTGCTTTATACGCGCGCGGGACTGGAAATTGCGGTGGCGTCCACAAAGGCGTACACCACGCAGCTGATGGCAATTTATATGTTTGGGCTAAAGCTTGCGTATGCCAAAGGCGGCATTTCAAAAGAGGAATATCACACCTATGTTGCGGAGCTTCAAAGGGTTCCCGAAAACGCAAAAAAGGTAATTGAAAACAAAGAGCTGCTGCAAAAATTTGCGTATGAGCATTTTACAGAGCACAGCGTGTTTTATATCGGCAGAGGGCTTGATTATGCAATAGCAATGGAGGGTTCGCTGAAGCTGAAAGAAATCAGCTATATACATTCTGAGGCATATGCGGGCGGCGAGCTAAAGCATGGCACAATTGCGCTTATCGAAAAGGGCACGCTCGTTGTAGCGGTTTTGACACAGGGCGATTTAATCGAAAAGTGCCTCAGCAACGTAAAAGAGGTAACCTCACGCGGCGCGGTTGTGATGGTGGTGACGCAGGAAAAATATAAAGATTTGGTGGCGGATGTGGCGGATAAGGTAGTTACTATTCCCGACGCGATAGATTTTGAAGCGACGCTCACATCAATTATCCCAATGCAGATATTTGCGTATTATATGTCCGTGCAAAAGGGTTGTGATGTGGATAAACCGCGTAATCTTGCTAAAAGTGTAACGGTGGAATGATAATGTTAAATAAAGGAACGACAGAAACCGATATGAGATCAACACGCGTGAGCAAAAGTAAAAGTGAACGAACAAGAAATGTGTGGGGCTGGGTGATTGCTGTAGGAATTGCGGTTGCCGTGGCGTTTGTGGTGCGCGCATTTTTGTTTGAGCTTATATTGGTGGACGGACCGTCTATGCAGCCGACCCTGCATACAAGCGAGAGGTTGGCGGTGGAAAAAGTGAGCCGCTATGTCGGGCTTCCCGCGCGCGGCGATATTATAATCGTGCATTATCCTGACGGCACTAACAATAATTATGTAAAACGCGCGATTGGCTTGCCGGGCGAAACGGTAGAGGTAAAGGACAGCACCGTGTATATCAACGGTGAAGCACTCGATGAGGAATATACCAATAAAGAAGAAGCATATGCCGATATGCAGCCCGTGGTTGTGCCGCAAAACAGCATATTTGTGATGGGGGATAACCGTGCAAATTCTATGGACAGCCGCATGGTAGGGCCTATTAAGCATGAGTGGATCGTGGGGCACGCTGTAGCGGTGATTTTCCCGTTTAATGAAATACGCGGTTTGGCATAGCGGAGCTTATTTTCCTGAATATGCCTCATCAACAATAGCAAAAATTTCATCTATCCATAATCCCGAATCACGCGCCTCGCGTGTAGCGTTAATGAATAAATCTTTGATTTCCTGTTTTCTCATTTCTTTAATGTGCGCGGCGTTGTCCGCCACAAAATCTCCTTTGCCTGCCACGGAGTAAAGAATCCCTTCTTTTTCGAGCAGCGCATATGCTTTTTGCACCGTGTTTGGATTGATATTAAGCTCTCGTGCGGTAATTCTGACAGAGGGAATTTGTTCGTGCGCCCGCAGTTTGCCCGTCATCACAACGGATTTAACGCATTGCACAATTTGTGCGTATATAGGCATTTTGGAATTAGGCTCAAGCGTAATTATCATTTTTGCATTCTCTTTTCATGGTAATCTGTATTAAGTGTAATAGTACAATTTAATTATATTGAATGGAAAAACGTCTGTCAACCAAAAAAACATTTAAAAAATAACATAAAAAGTGTACAAATTGCTTCCAAAGGAACAAATAAAGTATTATAATGAAAATGGCTAAATTTTGATATATTATTATGGGCATCTTGCTGTCTATGTACGAGATGTGCAAATCGGTATGCCCGCATATTACTGTTGTTACAGCAAAAACCGCTGATATACGGCGGCACAGCTGATTTTTTATAAACGTATTCATATCGGAACAGGCAGTAAAAGCAATCATAGGAGGTTTTACCAATGGACATTATGTATCTGGCCCTGATTGGGGCCCTCATTGCGCTTGTGTTCGCGGCGATAACCGCATCAGGCGTTTTGAAAAAGGATGAAGGCAGTGAAAAGATCAAAGGCATTGCCGCAGCAATAAGAAAGGGCGCAAACGCATATTTAAGACGTCAGTATAAGAGCGTTGCGATTTTCTTTATAATCGTCACCATAGTTTTGGCTATTATGGCGGCGGCGGGACTCATGACTATATTTGTACCGATTGCATTCCTCGTGGGCGGTGTATTCTCCGCGCTGGCGGGCTTTATCGGCATGAAGATAGCAACGGCGGCAAACTCTCGCACAGTCACAGGGGCTAAAAAGAGCCTTAACTCTGCACTGCGCGTTTCGTTCTCATCGGGCGCGGTAATGGGTATGACGGTTGTAGGCTTGGGGCTTTTGTACCTCTCGATTTGGTACTTTGTACTAAAAGCATATTATGGCGGTGACACAGCAATGATAGCAAGCAATATGCTGATGTTCGGCATGGGCGCTTCATGTATGGCACTGTTTGCACGCGTCGGCGGCGGTATATTTACCAAAGCGGCAGACGTGGGCGCAGACCTTGTCGGCAAGGTTGAAGCGGGCATTCCTGAGGATGATCCGCGTAACCCTGCTACCATAGCGGATAACGTAGGCGACAATGTCGGCGATGTTGCGGGCATGGGCGCAGACCTTTACGAATCATATGTCGGGTCTATCATATCGGCGGGCGCGCTTGCAATTGCGGCAGGGCTCGGCGGCGGCGGACTTGCGCTTCCGATGATACTGGCGGCGGTAGGAATTGTGGCAAGCGTTATCGGTACATTCTTTGTAAGAACAAAGGAAAATGCTACACAAAAGCATTTGCTGGCGGCACTTCATAAGGGTGTGTACATTGCGGCGGCAATTGTTGCGGTTGCGGGTTATTTCGTTGTAACCGGTATGCTGGGCGCGGAAAACATAGGCATTTATGTTGCGATACTTTCAGGTCTTGTAGCGGGCATCATAATCGGCTACTATACTGAATATGTAACGAGCGACCACTTCAAACCCACAAAGAAGCTGGCGGAGTCCACAGTAACAGGGCCTGCAACAACAATAATCAGCGGGCTTGCTCTTGGCATGAAGTCAACGGCAGTGCCGATTATCGTTATTGCGGCAAGCGTGCTCGTGAGCTATTTTGCGTCAGGCGGCGCGAATGGCTTTGAGGTTGGGCTTTACGGCGTGGCAATTTCGGCGGTTGGAATGCTCTCCACTTTGGGCATTACGCTTGCAACGGACGCTTACGGTCCGGTTGCCGATAATGCGGGCGGCCTTGCCGAAATGAGCGGTGAAGACCCGATTGTGCGTGAGCGCACAGACGCTCTTGACTCGCTTGGAAATACAACGGCGGCAACAGGCAAAGGCTTTGCAATCGGTTCGGCGGCTCTTACAGCGCTTGCGCTTATTGCGGCATTTGCAGACCAAGTAAAGCTCTCATCTGAACAATTAAGCTTGCTTGATCCGACACTCCTTATGGGGTTGTTTATCGGCGCAATGCTTCCGTTCCTATTCTCCGCACTCACAATGGATGCGGTGGGTAAGGCGGCACAGAAAATTGTTGTAGAGGTGCGCAGACAATTTAGGGAAATCAAAGGCATTATGACGGGCGAGGGTGAACCGGATTATGAATCGTGCGTGGATATTTGCACAAAAAGCGCGCTCCGTTTGATGCTTGCTCCTGCAATTATCGGCTTTGTAGCTCCTATCATTGTGGGAATTATACTTGGACCGGCGGGCGTTATCGGTACGCTTGCGGGCGCAACTGCGTCGGGATTTGTGCTTGCTGTAATGATGGCAAACTCGGGCGGTGCATGGGATAATGCTAAGAAATATATCGAGGGCGGCGCCCTTGGCGGCAAAGGCTCTGATGCACATAAAGCGGCAGTTGTGGGCGATACGGTAGGAGATCCTTTCAAGGATACCTCAGGACCGTCACTCAACATTCTCATTAAGCTTATGTCTATGGTTGCGGTGGTATTTGGTTCGTTTATCATCAATTTCCATATTCTGTAAGCCGTACAAAGCTGTAATTCAAAAACCGTTCGCCGTGTTCGTTGCGCGCGAGCGGTTTTTTTGTCCGCATATAACCTAAAATATGCGGCTGCGCTCAAGCTGATAAATTTAACACAGCAATAAAAGGTCGGTATCGCTTGCAAATGCAGGCGATACCGACCTTTATCTATTTATGAAAAATTATAATTGCTTGTCTGTCGTATCCGCCGAGAGGCACTTGCCTTTTTTGAAGAGAGCTTCTGTTTATGTTAGGATAAAGGCAACGCACGCTGCCCTTATACGCCGTATAGGCGCACTATCCTTTTATGTGCGGCAAAGGTCGCCGTAATCACGGTGCAATGCGGAAGCCCTCTTATAAATACAGCAAAGCTTCGGCGGATTGACAGTAATAATCTTGAACACCGAGATTGTATCAAGTTTTTTTATGATTGTCGGTAAGGGACCAATAAATTACATAGCAGCTCGTTTATCTCCTTTCGTCTTAATAATCTAAATTATAGAACGTTAAGATGAACGTAGCATGAATAGTTAATGAAGATTGTTTGAAGTTAAGGTGACGAGAGTCGAACAATACGTCTGAAACAAAGTTTTTTTCCCTGCTGCGCGCTCCCCACTTTTGTAGGGACGGATAAGCTTCCACAAACTTTACGGCTTCCGTCCTAAACACCCAAATGCTTCGCAACTTAAATTTTGTTCACGACATATATTAAGAGCATAAAAGTGACCTTGACCCACCGTCGGCGGACGCCGCCGACGGAACACTCGGCGCATGTAGCGCCGGAGCTTTTTGGTACTATTGCGGTGGCACTTTGTTTATGAGGAGCG
>JAVXIJ010000065.1:0-7704 GCA_036648415.1 Christensenella sp. | reverse complement strand
AGGAAACTATGCAAATGAGCTCCCGTTCTTAATAAGACGGGATTTTTATTTGCGGAAAAATTGAGAGTGCGTATTAGCTGTAGGTTTTATTTAATTTGAAAATAGTGGTTGACGGATGTTGCATAATGTTGTATCATAACATTAAACAAACAGAAAACAACTAAAATCAACAATTCCAAACAACAAATAATGTAAAACAGTTTATAGGAGGGGAGGGGACAACGTGCTGGCGATTGAGCGAAAAAGCAAAATTACAAACCTCTTAGAAATAAAAGGGCAGGCGGAGGTTACCGAGCTTGCGCAAATGCTGAATGTCGTTCCTGAAACAATTCGTAGAGATCTAAAAGAGCTTGAGGTGCAGGGAATGTTGGTGCGCACGCATGGCGGCGCGGTGCTGATTGAAAAAAAAGATTTGCAGACGATGCATACGATACACGCAAAACAGCAATATAATGAAAAGTTAAAGCTTTCTAAACGTGCGGCGGAGTGCGTGCAGGAGGGTGACACAATTTTTTTGGATAACAGTTCAACGCTTACCAACATGATACGTTTTATCAATCCTGAATATAATGTGACGCTGCTTACAAATTCTGTGGATATATTGCAATTAGCGTCAACGTTGGAAAATCAAGTGACCGTTATCAGCAGCGGAGGGGTTTTAAACAAAGAAAAAATGTATTTCGCAGGCTCTGTTGCTGAATATATGCACACCGAATTTATTCCGACAAAGGCTTTTATATCATGCTACGGTGTTTCGCTCGAATACGGACTTTCTGATTGCAGTATGAATGAAGCTGCTTTTAAGAAAAGCATGATGCAGGTTAGCCAAAGAACATTTTGTGTGGTTGACAATACGAAATTTGAAAAAAACGGACCTGTAAAGCTGACCGGTATAGATGCGTGTGATGTACTGATTACAGATAAGATATTAGAGCAGCGATATGAGGAAATGCTGCGCTCTGACAATGTGGTGATGGACATCTTTTATTGTGAGGATGTAAAATAAATATATATAAAGCATGGAGGGAATGAAATGAAATTAGGTTTTTTTGCTGCCAATTATGCACATCTCAGCTTAGAAGAAGTAGCAAAGATTATGAGCGAACACGGATATGAAATGATGGAAATTCCGGCATATATCGGGAACGGTCAGTTTGACTGTGATGAGATATTAAAGGGTAATAATGCGCAGACCTTGAAGAGCATGCTTGCAAGCTACGGAATAACAATTTCTGCGTTATCAAATCATGCGGATTCGCTTTTGATTTTGGGACCGTGGGGTGAGGATACCGATAATCTTTATAAAGGTACAAAGGAAGAAAAAATAAAATATGGTACGGACAGCCTGATTAAAACGGCGCAGGCGGCGAATGCTCTGGGAGTGCCGGTGGTGAACGGGTTTACGGGCGTAACCAATTGGGGAAGATATTTTCCGTTTCCATGCCCGCAAGGCTGGGAAATGATGGAACGCGATTTTGTTAAATATTTTACTCCTATTCTTGATAAGTTTAAGGAATATGGCGTAAAATTCGCAGTGGAGCCGCATCCGAATAATTTCATTTATGATATTCATACAGCAAAAAGGGCAATAGAGCTTGTGGATGGGCATCCATGTCTTGGTTTCAACCTTGATCCGGCGAATTTGATTTATTTAGGACTGAGAGTGGAGAATTTTATAGATGCGCTGGGTGACAGAATTTTCCATGTACACGCAAAAGACGGAGAAATAGTGGAACACAACATTCAATACGGCGGAATTTTAATGCAGGGTGACTGGCAGAGGCTTGACCGCACATTCCGTTTTAGAATACCGGGCTGGGGCAGTGTGCCGTGGAAGAAAGTTATAACGGAGCTTGCAATGGTCGGCTATGATTATGTGCTGAGTTATGAGCATGAGGACGTTACCATGAGCGTGGGTGACGGTGTTGAGAAAGTATCGGCGTTCCTCGAGCCGCTGATAATAAAGGCGCCTTATGAGGGCAGAAGAGATAAGATATTTAATAATCCATGCGAGAAGTGATATAAAGGTAAAACTAAAATTTAGGAGGATATAGAAAATGGGATATAAAGAAACGCTGCTCAACCCAATTAAGATTGGTACAAGAGAATGCAAAAACAGATTTTTTGTGCAGGCAATGGAGTGTACGGATGCGGACGCGGAGGGGAACCCAACAGATTTGACATATCAGAGATATGAGAATTTGTACAAAGGCGATTGGGGACTTGTTGACCTTGAAGCGATTTCCATTACACAGGAAAATCGTTCAAGAATGAATCAGCTTATGATTATGGAGCAAAATGTTCCGGCGCTGACGACTTTTATGAAGAAGCTCAAAGAGGTAAACAAAGATACACTTACGGTGTTTCAGCTTACGCATTCGGGCGAGCTCAGCAACCCTAAGTTTTCGCGCAGAGTTACTGTAATGCCATCATATAGCTATGGCGGCGACCTTCTTTCAGACGAAGAAGTGGATAAAATTATTGATGATTTCGTGTTGGCGGCAAAAATTGCGCATGATGTAGGCGCGGACGGTATTGATATGAAGCTGTGTCACGGTTATCTCGGTTCGCAGATATTGCGCCCGTTTAACAGCCGCAAGTGGAAATACGGCGGAAGCTGGGAAAACAGAAGAAGATTTGCATTTGATTTATATGAGAGAATTTCCAAAGAAGTTAATGATAAAAACTTCCTTATAGGCTCGAAAGTTTCGGCGTGGGAGGGCTTCCCGGGAGGTTTCGGAACGGATGGTCCCGATTCACCGATTATTGACCTTACAGAACCGCTTGATTTGATTCGCGGGCTTGAAGAGCGCGGTGCGCAGTTTATTGTGCAGTCTGCGGGCAGCCCGTCCATCACAGTTACACTGACACAGGCGGAGAAAAACTATCCTTATATTGCATATTTGCATCCGACATTCCAAAAAGCATTTAAGGAAGTATTGAAACCGGAAACGGCACTTATCGGTTCAAATTATTCTGTGTGGGGAAATGGCAATAAGAACTTGCAGATGATTGATCCTAAAGAAAACACGATGTTCAAAGTGGGCGCTAAAAATATCGAAAAGGGTATTGTGGATATGATTGGGCTTGGCAGACAGTCATTTGCAGACCCGCTGATGCCCAAAAAGCTTGCAGAGGGAGATGAAAAGGACATTCATTTCTGCACGCTGTGCGATAACTGTCTTGAATTATTGATTAGGCAGGAAAGAATTGGCTGCTGCACCTATAATAAATATTATACGGATGTATTGGTTAATGTACGTAAGGAAAAAGGAAAGCTTACGCAAAATCACACCTAAGAATACTATGAAGTATATCTGTGCTCTGCAAATAGCTTGCGGAGCACAGATAAATTAAATAATAAGCGGCGGAAAATATTTTGGAAGCATATTGTAATAAACTATCTCTTATGATAAAATAATTGAGTTGGTTTATGCTGTTATGCCGAAGTGGCGGAACTGGCAGACGCACAGGACTTAAAATCCTGCGGTATTCAAACACCGTACCGGTTCAATCCCGGTCTTCGGCACCAAAAAACCGTTCATTAAATGTATGAGCGGTTTTATTTTGAATTTTAATGTTAATCTTAACATAAATAATACAAAAGTATTAACAAACATCAAGATGTAACAGTGAGAATGTTAACAAAAGGAAAACAAATAATAGATAATTGATAATAAGCAAAAAATAACAGTTGAAAAATGTGACATTATGAAGTATAATGTTTTCATATGGAAGCATTATAAGTAATGCCCATGCAAATCATTGCTCAACACGGAAAAACCGTTTGAGATATTCTAAAAACAAAGTAGGAGGAAACAAAAAATGAAAAAGACTTTACTTGTTGTAGTTTGCGTAGTATTAGCGGTTGCTATGTTCGCAGGCTGCGCAGCACCGGCAGCGGCGCCAAGTGTTTCGGCAGAAGCACCGGCAGCAGCTTCTGAGTCTGCAAAGGCATCTGAGCCGGCTAAGGCTGACGCAGGCAAGGCACCACTCGTAGGTATCTCTGTTCCTAACAATCCGACAGGCTGGGTTGCAGGCGTGCAGTGGTCCGCTAAGAATACAGCAGATCAGCTTGGTCTTAACTACAAGTTGGTTGCATCTGAGAGCGCAAGCGACCAGGCAAACAAAATTGATGAGCTGATTCAGCTTGGGTGCGAATATATCGTACTTTTCCCTGACAATGATGAGCTTGCAGTTGCTGCTCAAAAGGTTATGGATGCAGGCATCACACTTATCAACTTTGACCGTACACTCGGCGATGTTAAACCTGACTATTATGTAGCGGGCGACAATCCGGGCATGGGCATTGCAGGCGGCGAATACATTGCTGAAAAGTTGGGCGAAAAGGGCGGAAATGTTGTTATCATGAGCATCCCGTCATATGGTTCAATCTTTACGGCTCGTGTTGACGGCTTCAAATCTGTTGTTGAGAAAAACCCGCAGCTTAAAGTTTTAGGCGAGTATGCTTCTGATAACGGTGCTCCTGAAACAGTGCTTCCGGTTATGACTGACGTTTTGACAAAGCATCCTGAAATCGACGCGATTTATTCCGCTGATGATGAGATGTCCGTTGGTATCCTTCAGGCAATCAAAGAGCAGGGCAGAACAGATATTAAAGTTATCACAGGCGGCGGCGGTGCGCAGTCATACTTCAAATTGATGGATGAATATCCTGACATCTGGGTATCCTCGCAGACATATGCTCCTTACATGATGGCTGACGCTGTTAAAGTTGCAGACAAGCTCATTAAGGGCGAAAAAGTTGAAGCACAGACAATCATTCCTACATCGAATGTTGACCGTGATAACTACAAAAAGTACATGGCAGATAACGGTATCACGACGGATGCGCCTTACTAAGCATCAGTCGGTGAACTGAAATTAAATATCCAACGGGTGTATTACACTTCGTTGGATATTTATTGCAGTAACACACACGCACGCACATATTGTGCGTGCGTGTGTGACTTATTGCAAAGCATCAGGCTCCTATGTGAGATGTTGTTAAAAAAGTAGGCGTGCACATTTGCATAGCTTAAGATACGAGGAGAGGTGCATAATGGAAGAATATGCATTAAAAATGAACAATATAGAAAAGGGATTCAGCGGCGTAGTGGTACTTCAAAATGTTGATTTTGAAGTTAAAAAGGGTGAAATTCATGCTCTTTTAGGTGAAAACGGCGCAGGAAAAACGACGCTTATGAATATTTTAGGCGGAGTATTGCCTATGGACAGCGGTAAAATTGAGTTGTTTGGCGAGCAGGTAAAGATAAGTAATACTGCGGCTGCACAACAAAAAGGAATCGCATTTATTCATCAGGAACTAAACGTAGTAAATGATCTTAAAGTATATGAAAATATGTTTTTGGGTCACGAGATAAAAAGCAAATTAGGAAAAATGAATGTTGAAGCAATGGTTGAGAAAACACGTGACGTATTTGAACGTATGCACGTGAACATTGACCCCAAAGCTATGATGAGCGATTTACAGGCATCTTTTAAGCAGATTGTAGAAATCGGTAAATCGATTTTGATGGATGCTAAGTTGATTATTATGGATGAGCCGACTACATCCCTTACACAACCGGAGGCTGAAAATGTTTTTTCTGTTATGAAAGCATTGACGGCGGATCATGGTGCAACCATTATTTTTATTTCGCATAAGTTAGGTGAAGTGGTAGAATTTTGTGATAGCTTTACTGTGCTTAGAAATGGTGAAATGGTTGGTACGCAGGAAATAAGAGATGCAAACAATGAGTGCGTGAAGCAATCGGATATTGCCAGAATGATGGTCGGAAAAAATGTTATGGATGTGGAAGTTTATCAGCCGCATGATATTGGCGATGTTATTTTAGAAGCAAAGAATATTAGCGTAGATACGCGTGTAAAAGATATTAGTTTTGAACTTAAAGCGGGCGAGATACTTGGGGTGACAGGATTATTAGGGGACGGCAAGGACGAGTTGGTTCGTGCGTTGTTTGGGGATATTCCAATCACCAAGGGTCAGATTATTAAAAATGGCAAAGAAACAAATTATCATCATCCGGCACAAGCAAAAAAAGCGGGCATAGGTTTTTTGCCATCAAATCGTAAAGAAAATGCTATTATAAAAGATTTGACAGTTTTAGAGAATATGATGATAGTTACGTTGGATCAATACACAAGTGGGCTAACCATTTCAAAAAGCAAAGAACAGAAAGTTGCAGAAGAATATAAAGAAAAGTTAAATATTAAGGTAGATAATCTTGCAAACCTTATTACAAGTCTTTCGGGGGGGAATCAACAAAAGGTTGTATTGGCAAAATGGTTGACAGCACAGCCTGATATAATGATTCTGTCAAACCCGACTCAAGGTGTAGACGTAGGAGCTAAAAATGAAATTTATGCTATTATCATGGAACTTGCTAAATCAGGCATGGGTATCATTGTGACTTCGGGCGAGGCACAGGAAATCTTGAAAATTTGCGACCGCGTTTTGGTAATGTATCATGGTGAACTAAAAGGTGAGCTTGAACGCTCGGAACTTTCAGAAGAATCAATAATGATACTGTCTACCGGCGGTGTATTAGATTAATAAAGGAGATCAAAAATATGCAAGAAGCTAATAAGTTAAAAACGAACAGCGGGTGGCACAAATTTGTCAGGGAATACAGCATCGTTTTGGTTGCGGTGGGCATGATAATTGTGGCTATGATACTGGGCGGGGCATCATTTATGAATGCGCAGAATTTCATAAATATTTTCCGTAACAATGCCGTGTTGGGTATTATTGCATTTGGTATGGCATTTGTTATCATCTCCGGCAACATTGATTTGTCGGTAGGTACGCAGCTTGTTGTTGTCGGGATTTTAACGCTTACGGTTTTAAATGCGACAGGCAGCATTATAGCGGCGGTTGTGGTTGCAATTGCGGTGAGCTGTGCGCTTTCTGCGTTTGTAGGAGTAATAGTTACAAAGGGGCGTGTGCCGTCGTTTATCGTAACGCTCGGTATGCAGTATATCTATCGTTCGGTAGCTATATTCGCAATGGATGCAAGAGGTATTACGGGCGAGGTTGAAGGGTTTAAGGCGATTTCAAACTTTGAACTCGGCGGGGTTTTACCGTTGCCGATACTGTATTTTATCATTGTATTCGTGGTATTTTTGTATATCGCAAAGAGCACGGTGCTTGGCCGTCGTATCTATGCGGTAGGCTCTAACGAGCAAGCAACAAAGCTTTCCGGTATCAATACAGATAAAGTAAAAATACTGGCATTTGTACTTTTAGGACTTTCGGTGGGTATCGCAACGATTATCGATGCTTCCAGAATGAATTCGATAAACTCAACATCATCCGGACTTAATTACGAGTTGAATGCAATCGCAATGGCGGTTGTGGGCGGTACGGCAATGGAGGGTGGTAAAGGTAACATGATAAATGTGTTATTCGGTATCATTATCCTGGGTGTTATCAATAATATTCTTACAATTATAGGTATGAACGTGTACCTTGTTAATGCGGTTAAGGGTGCAATTATCATTGGCGCTGTGTTGTTACAGCATAATAAAAAAGACTGATTATACGGTATTTATAAGAAGCTCTCATTTATCAATTGCGGTAAATGGGGGCTTTTTTATGCTTTTAAGTAAATAATATGATTACCGCGTTATGATGGATTTAGTTGTGTGCTATTGATTGACACATTATAGCAAAAGTAATAT
>JAVXIJ010000064.1:0-7805 GCA_036648415.1 Christensenella sp. | reverse complement strand
GATAACATCGGAAACGCCTGTCGGCCTATACGGTATGCGGTATGAAGGTTTGACGGAAACGAATTACCCTGTGCTGCGAAACTACATTTTATGGGCAATGCAAGGCAATGTTGCCGTCACGCCGCGCACGCTTCGCATCTCCATGAATGGAGGATATGACAAAAAATATGGCAGCACGAATCCCGCGTTCAGCGTAAAATATGAGTACCTTGTGCCAAACGCAAACGCTGACGAACAAGACACCTATGTTGAGGGCTTCGCCGTAGCGGGAGAAACACCCGAAAGCGTGTTTGACGGTGCGCTTCGCTATATCAATTACTGCACTTGGCAATCGGAGGTATTATGGGCGGACGATAACCGGACGCATTTACCGTATCCTGTGTATGCCACAGGATATACGCCGAAAAAGAACGTAAACGGGCAATACAATTACGAGCTGGAATGGGTGGGTGGCAGCGTAACCGTACACCCTGTGGAAATTACCATTTACCCAATTGACAAAATGAAGGAATACGGCAAAAACGAGCCGTATTATAACTACAACCTTAGCAGACCGCGCGTAAAGGAAAGCGATTTGCCCGGCCATGTGCGCCGCATACAGGGCGAGCATGTGGGGCTTTACAAGCTGCTGATAGATCAGTTTTATGACCCAAACTATATCATCAGCGCAGGCCCGGACGCACACCTTGAAATTACACCCGCACAGCTTTGGGTGAATACGCGAAGCGAAGTCAAATTCTATGGGGATGAAAACCCAACTTTTTATGCGTATTACACAGGGTTTAAGCATGGCGATGATGAGCAAAATGCCATTGAAGGGCATGTCGTGCCTACTACCATTGCGGAAAAGCTTTCTGATGTCGGAGAATATCCCATTACACCAAAGGGAATGAGAATAGCGGAAAACATCAACGGCTTGTACGACTATATTCTTATAGAAAATAGCGGAATATTTAGAATAAAAAAACGCCCGATTGATGTGTATTCGGATAACGTAACAAAGCGCACGGGCGAAGCGGATCCACCATTAACATGGCATTTAGGCGAAGGGCAGAGTATCGTAGATGAAGATTACTGGCCGCTGACCACTGACCTTACCCGTACTTCGGGCGAGGAAGAAAACGGCGTATATCCTATTTATGCAAGCAAAAAAGAGATAGAGCAAGGTGATGATGTTTCGTGTGCGCACTCCTTGCAGTGGGACAACCCGAATTATGCAATCACCTATCACCCCGGAAATTTAAACATTAGGTCGTGGGATACGCTCGAAGCAAAGGTAATGCCAAACGAGAAAATCTACGGCGAAGCAAATCCCACGAAATACGACATTGCATACAAATTAAACGGAAAGGCAGTAACGGATATTGCGTCGCTCGGCATTACAGGTACGCCTGTGTTTACCACAGCCTCTACCACAAAAAGCTATGTTGGTGAATACGACGTAAGTGTTTCGGGCATCAGCAGTACCAAATATCCGACTGAGCTTACATTCGCGACAGGAAAGCTCACGATAAAGCCACGCCCTGCAACCATACTTTCAGATAAATTTTACAAGGTATATGGCGCGCCCGACCCGGAGCTTACCTACAAAATCCTCGACAATTTAACGGGAATTACCTATGACGGCAAAGACCCCGCCGCGCGCATAAACCCCGCCGATTTATCCGAGGGAATTGCGTATATCGATGAATTCGGAGATTTGGGCGGTAAGGAAGCGAACACCTACTATACCGTACTCGGCGGCCTTGCAAACGACCTCAACTACACGCTAACGATTGTACCCGATGAATTTCGCGTACAAAACACTACCCTGTATATAACGATGGAAAAAGTGTACAGGAAATATGTCGGGGAGGTAAACCCTGAGTTCGGCGTAGTATATGCCGGCTTTGTGAACGGTGATACTCCGGAAAACACGCTAGTTGCCCCACCCACCTACAAAACCGACTGTACAAAGGATTCACCCGCAGACTCCTATATTGTTATGGTGAATGCCAAGGTAAAACGCAACAAATACGGTATCGTAAATTACAACTGCATTCGCTCAGGTACCATGCTTTATGTCACCGAAAGACCCACCAAATAGCATTTAAACTATCGTCCGTATGGAAAAGACCGTTGCATTTCGCAGCGGTCTTTTTCTATTTTACCAAACATTTTATAAACGAAAAAGAGGACAAAATGAATTTACATCAATTTACCGGTTTAATGATGTCGGCTGTTTTACTGATAACGCAGACCGCCCTGCCTGTAAGCGCGGAAATGCCGCTATTGCTTACAGAACATGCCACGGCAATACAACAGGAAATGCCTACCGACACGATTGTGCCGAACACAAACCACGGCGAGGGCGCGGAGGAAATTACTCCGCTCGTAAGCTCTGACAGTGATAGCACTGCATCCGGCGAGAGTACCTCCGACGCAGTAAGCAATGTACCGACTGCAACTTCCGATAGCGGTGCTGCAAGCGAGAGCCTACCTCCTGTTTCGAGCAGTGAAATAGACATTGTTTTGCCAAAATCAGATGATAAAACAGAAAGCAACCTCGAAAAACTTCCAAACATCGTCACATTTTCTGCGCTTTCCGCAGGCGGCAATATTAATTCCGTTGGCGGTGGAACACTGGAATACCACAGCGGTACACCACATATTGAGATTGTGCCGAACTCCGCTACAAGAACCTACGGCGATGCATTTGTGCCAAACGGAATCACCATTAAGTGCTACGGGCTTTCCGAGGGCGATGTTAGTCTAAACGATTTTACGAGCGGCACCTATGAAATCCTCTCCGTAACAGGCATTGCGCAAAATTCCAAAACACCTGTAGGCAACTACACAGCCTACTGCACGAGCAGTATTGCAAACATTAACATAAATGGTAATCCCATTACCGTTGCCTCGGGCGAAGGCTATAGCGGTGGTACGCTTGCGGTGAATAAAAGAGCCATTTCCATTGCCGCCGATACCTTAGAAAAAGCGTATGGTGATGAAGACCCAGCATTAACCTATACGGTTGCTTCCGGCAGCGTTATCACAGGCGATGTTTTCCTTGGCAGCCTGTACCGCGTTCAAAGTGGAGCCGAAACTGAAAAGGTTGGCGTGTATGAAATTAAAAGCACGCTGTCCAACACGAATTACACAATTTCATATATCTCCGGCAGCTTAGAAATTAAACGCGGGCAAATTACAGTGACAGGCACCACGGATGAGGGGCGAGATGTTGTGCGTGAATACGGCTCTGTCTTGCCCACGGTGTTGTACACAATTACAGGGCTTAGATTTAATGATACCGTCAACGATGCAGGCAATCCAAATAACCTTGGCACTGTTAAAATCACCTGCGGTGCAAAAAGCATTTCCGCACCCGGCAATTACGCGATAAGTGTAGCAGGGCTTGGAGATACGCTTGATAACTATAACGTGAACTATGTGCAGGGAAATATTCGGATAACAAAGCGCGTTATCAATGTTGCTGCGACCACCTATACAAAGGAATACGGTGAAGCGGACGAAACGCTTTCCTGTGTTGTGAGTGGGCCAGACGCAGCGATACCCGACGAGCCCGAGATGGACGCGGACGGGCGCTCGCTTTATCCCATTGAATCTATTTTATCGCGAGAAACAGGAGAAGCGGTTGGCGTTTATCCAATCAGTGCGGAATTTACGCCTGCGTCAAAGCAATATTATGATTTTAAATACACGCCTGCAAATGTAACGATTGCACAAGCTCCGCTGACGATTACCGCAAATGACGAAACACGCGAGTATGGCGATGATAACCCCACGTTTTCCGTTACGTATCAAGGCTTTAAAAACGGAGAGGATAAAAGCGTTTTAACGGGAGAACTCAAGCTTTTGGCAAACGCGGATAAGTTTACAAATATCGGAAAAATCTCAATTAAGCCAAGTGGGCTTACAAGCAAGAATTACAAAATCAAATATGTGGACGGCACTTTAAACATCGATGCACGTCAAATCATGGCAATGATGGACGCTAAAACCAAAGTATATGGCACAAAAGACGAAGCCATGACCTACAAGCTGAGCGAGGAAGCCATCGACACTGTCAACAGCCCTCTCGTCGGTGTTTGCACACGCGTTCCCGGAGAGAATGTCGGCACCTACAGGATTATGGCTTCGTTCGCAAATACCAATTATGACGTGGGTATCATCCCTGCAAACTATACCATTACCGCCGCCGCATTGAGCATTAGAGTGAATAACGAAACGCGCATTTACGGCGATAAAAACCCCAAGTTTTCTTTATCCTATTGTGGCTTTGTTTCGGGAGATATTGAAAACGTGGTAACAGGCACGCCGGTGTTTAATACAGCGGCAAATGAAAAATCCTTTGTCGGAAGCTATGATGTTAATGTCAGCGGATTAACAAGTAAAAACTATGATATCGCATTTGATAAAGGTACACTCGAAATTACGCCTCGCGCCTTAACCGTGGCACTTGAGGACAAAAGCCAAGTGTACGGCGCAGAGGAAACAGAGCTTACCTATTCTTTAAGCCGGCCCCTTATCGACTCCGAGGGAAGCCCACTGGTGGTAAGCATGAGCCGCGCGGCAGGAAATGACGTTGGCTGTTATTCTATTACAGGCAAGTTTATAAACAGCAACTATTCTATCAATGTAGTGGACGGCGAATATGTAATTACCTCCGCCGGGCTTGTCATTACCGTGAATGACGCAAGCCGCGTGTACGGCGGCGCGAACCCTGATTTTACTGTGAGCTACAATGGCTTACAAAACGGCGATACTGCAGCAGACCTTAGCGGCAAGCTCGCTTTTGTCACAAGCGCAGAGCGCAAATCTGCGGTGGGCAGCTACACCGTTTCAGCCAGCGGCTTAAAAAGCGGCACCTTGTCGCCGTCCGGCTCCATCGCTCACGCGAACGGTGAGTGCCTCCAAAGCTCCCCCGGAGTTTGTGGTCACTACGTGAACGGCAACTATGATATCACCTACGCAAAAGGCAATTTAGCAATCACCCCGCGCCACATTATCGTTTCGGCAGATAATAAAACAAAGGTATACGGTGAAGCGGACGCGGCACTGACCTATTCTTTCAGTGAACTGCTTGTTGATGAAGCAAACAGTCCGATTGTCGGTACGCTTACACGCGCCGCAGACGAAAATGTGGGTGGATATGCAATCACAGGCGAGTTTACCAACAGTAACTATTCAATCAGCTTTGTACCCGGCAATTACAAAATCACCCCTGCGCCGTTAACGGTAACAGTCACCGACAAGGAACGCGCGCACGGCGGCGAAAACCCCGAATTTGAAGTAGCTTATGACGGCTTTAAAAACGAGGAAAAGGAGGATGTTTTAACAGGTGAGCTTATCTTTACCACAGGCGCAAACAGTGCCTCCGATGGCGGCGAATACACCGTTTCAGCTTCGGGCATCAGCAGCAAAAACTATACGATTACATTTGTAAACGGCAAATTAACCGTTCAGCCCGCGCCCATCACCGAAGCACCCGCCCCACTGCCTATCCAAATTAACCCCATCACAGGCAACAGCTTTTTAGAAACCTATTTTATTCTGCCGATTGTCGCCGCAGCATTAGCACTCACGCTTTTGATACAAGGCGTTTTCGCCTACCTTAAAAAGCGCAAACGCGCAAAACAGCAAAATGTCTGCACAAACAAATTTAACCCGCAAAACAAAAAGTAGTTTTGTACTCAATTCAATCGTGGGCGGTTGTTTTTGCAACCGCCCATCATTTATGAAAGAGGGAAATGTTTTGGAACAAAGCATTGCGTCAGCGGCAAGTGAGCACGTTGTAAATCAAGTGAAATACAATGTTGTTTCGCAATTTAAAACACAGAATGAATGCGCAGAGGATTTAGCCGACAAGGTGAAACGCCTTATTGTAAATAGTCTGGAAAAACTCGAAAATATGTGACATTCCACAATGGCTAAAGGTGGTCAATCGTGATATGATGTGGTTAAATACATTTGTCTTGACTGCCGGAAAGGAGTAATTTTATGCAGTCAAAAAATAAAAAACCAGACCACGGTATCACAGCACTTTACACGCGTCTTTCCCGCGATGACGATTCGCAGGGTGATAGCAACAGCATTGTCAATCAAAAAAAGCTGCTTTCAAAATACGCAAAGGATAACGGTTTTTTTAACCCGAAATTCTACATGGACGATGGATGCACAGGTACAAATTTCAACCGTCCCGGCTTTCAAAATATGCTTGAGGACATAGAGGCAGGGTATGTTTCAGCGCTTATCGTAAAGGATATGTCACGGCTTGGGCGAGATTATTTACAAGTTGGTTTCTACACAGATACATACTTTCCAAACCATAACATTCATTTTATTGCCGTAAATGATGGCGTAGATAGTGAGCAGGGGGATAACGAATTTGCTCCTTTTCGTAACATAATGAACGAGTGGTATGCCAAGGATATTAGCCGCAAGGTGCGAAGCTCGCAAAAGATGCGCGGAAACGCAGGCGACCCATTATCTATGCCGCCTTACGGCTACTTAAAAGACCCCGACAACCCAAAGCATTGGATAATCGATATTGAAGCCGCAGAGATTGTACGCAGAATTTACAGGCTTTGCATTGAGGGTAAGGGTGTGGAAACCACAGCAAGACTATTACAGGAAAGCGAAGTCTTAACACCGATGGACTATTGGCGTGCAAAAGGCATCCGCAAGCCGAGCAAAAAATCTCTGAGTGATAACCCTTACAAATGGAGCCGCACCAGCGTTAGAAAAATTCTTGTATTACAGGAATATGCAGGCGACCTTGTAAATTTCAAAACCTATTCAAAATCCTTTAAAAACAAGCAACGATTACCGAACGATAAGGAAAATATGGTGATATTCCAAGATGTTCACGAGCCGATTATCGACCGTGTGACATGGGAAAATGTGCAAAAAATCCGTGAGGGCACAAAGCGTAGAGGACCAAAAAACTGCGAGAAAAATATGTTTGCAGGGCTACTATATTGTGCCGACTGCGGATTTAAGCTGCATTTTAATGTGAATCATCCAAACAACGCCATTGAATATTTCAACTGCTCCAACTACCGCGGCAACAGAGGCACTTGCAATGAAACTCACTATATCCGTGCCGATTCGCTTGAAAAAATAGTTTTGCTTGAGCTGAACAAAATGGTGTGCTACTTAAAACAAAACGAGGCCGAGTTTGCAGAGCTTTTAGCGCAAAAAACAGCAAAGGATAACGAAGCCGAAAGCAAGCACCGAACGCAAAAGCTGCAAACGCTTACGGCACGTAACACCGAGGTGGATACTTTATTTGCACGGATATATGAGGATAATATCAGTGAAAAAATATCCGATGCAAGATTTATGCAGCTTTCGCAAAAGTACGATGAAGAACAAAAAACATTAAAAGCAGAAATCGAAGCCCTCAAAATTGCCGCTGAAAAAGAAAAGCAGCATGAGTTTTCAAAAAATCAATTTATGAAAACCATACGAAAATTTATGGAAATGAAAAAGCTAACGCCAGTTATTTTGCACGAGCTAGTTGATAAAATTGAGGTGTACCACATACAGGGCACGGGCAAAAACAGGACGCAGGAAATTATCATTCACTACAATTTTGTAGGCGTACTGGATTTACCGAAAATACCAAGCCTACCCGACAAGGTGCTTTTAAATGCAAGACAGGGCGTGGATATAGCTTACAGCACAAAGCAAGCAGGATAATTGGTAGCCCAAAAAGCAAAGAAAACGAAAAAGAGCAACCTTTTCAGATTGCTCTTTAACCTAAAGTGTTCAGTTGCGTTATGAACACCCGTTATGGAAGG
>JAVXIJ010000063.1:0-7961 GCA_036648415.1 Christensenella sp. | reverse complement strand
AGCAGGGAATAAAAGGAACATTGGACCATGTGTGGAATTTGGGAGTGTGGGATACGCATTTGAAGAATTGGGTGTCTGACTCAGAGCTTGCGGATATTACAGGCACTATTACATCAGACCCCGGATTTACGGTATTGCACAATTCAGTTTTGACGGGCGGAGTAGAGAATCTTGGAGATTCCGCATCTTTTGTAACAAAAAATGGGTTTGGTATGTTTGCTTTTGTGAAACCGGAAGCAGCACCAACACCGACAGCGGCACCGACAGCGGCACCGACAGCGGCTCCTACAGCAGCACCGACAGCACCGGCAGCAGATAAGGCGCCTAAAACAACTGATAATACAGGAAGCCCGATTGGGTGGATTGCAATGGCGGCAGTGTTAAGTGTTGCGCTGGTATGCTTTGTGAGAAAGCCACGCAAGGCAGAAAAATAAAAACTGCTGTATAAAAGCAGCTTGTGCACAATAATGACGCTGTGGCAGCTATATTGTTTTTTGATTGCGCCACAGGTGTTGAACGTAGTTGTATTTACGAAAATATGATGTAACGAAAAAAGAACGTCTTCCAAGACGTTCTTTTTTATGTGCTGAATATCATAGCCGTTTAAGTGGTATAATATATATAAAAGCAAATGTGCACGTAATTTTAAAATAAAAAGTGTACTTCTATTATAGAAGTTAGTATAATAGAAAGCAAAGAAAGGGGGCGTGCGAATATGCCTATAAACATTAACAGCAATTTACCGGCGGCAAGGATACTGGCAAAGGAGGGCATATTTACAATGCCCTTTGAGCGTGCACAACAGCAGGATATACGTCCTTTGCGCATAGCTATTCTAAATATTATGCCTACAAAATCGCAGACAGAAACACAGCTTATGCGTTTGCTGGCAAATTCACCGCTGCAAAGTGAGATTGTGCTTTTGCATCCTGCAACACACATTTCTAAGAATACACCGATTGAGCATCTTAATGCGTTTTATCAGACTTTTGAGGACGTGCGCGACCAAAAGTTTGACGGACTTATAATTACAGGCGCACCGGTGGAGCAGATACCGTTTGAGCAGGTTACGTATTGGGACGAGCTTATGGAGATTATGGAGTGGAGTCGTAAAAACGTTTATTCCACCATACATATTTGTTGGGCGGCGCAGGCGGGGCTTTATTATCACTATGGAGTGGATAAATATCCGTTGGAGCATAAGCTTTCAGGTATATATTTGCATAAGCGTACTGATGACAACAGTCCGCTGCTGCGCGGATTCGATGATGTTTTTTGGGCGCCGCATTCACGGCACAGCTATGTAAAAATGTCTGATGTAAAGGAAAACAGCGAGCTGAACGTTTTGTGTGAGTTTGGAGATGATGGGCTTTATCTTGTTTCGGCAAAGCATGGACGTCAGATTTTTGTGACGGGACATCCGGAATATGAAGCAAATACGCTTAAGAATGAATATATTCGTGATCTTGCAAAGGGAATGGATGTTTCTATGCCGATGAATTATTTTACGGATAATGACCCGCAGAAGCCGCCTATGGTCAGATGGAGAGCACACGCAAACTTATTATTTAATAATTGGCTTAACTATTATGTATATCAAGAAACGCCGTATGATTTGGCGGCAATTAAAAACGAGGAGTGATGAATATCATGCTTGCAAAGAAATTAACGGATTTAATAGGCAATACACCCATGCTGCAACTAAATAACATTAACCCTGCAATATGGGCAAAGTTAGAGTGCTTTAACCCGCAGGGAAGTGTTAAGGATCGCGCGGCATACTATATGGTGAAGGATGGCGTAGAGCGTGGACTTATAAAAAAAGGCACGGTTATAGTAGAGTCGACAAGCGGAAATACAGGAATTGCACTTGCATATATTTGCACGTGTATGGGTTTGCGGTTGATACTTACGATGCCTGAATCTATGAGCGTGGAACGCAGAACACTTTTGGCGGCGCTCGGTGCGGAGCTGGTGCTGACACCTGCGGCAGAGGGAATGCGCGGGGCGATAACGCGTGCAAAGGAGATTTGCGAAAAAGAAAACGGATATATGGTAGGGCAGTTTGAAAACCCTGCAAATGCACAGGCGCATCGTGAAACAACGGCGGTGGAAATCATGCGCGACCTTGTAGATGATGTGGATATATTTGTTGCGGGCGTGGGCTCGGGCGGTACGATTACAGGATGTGCGCAGGCGTTTAAAGAAAAGCTTTCAGATGTACAAATTGTGGCGGTGGAGCCTTCGGAAAGCCCGGTGTTGTCGGGCGGGAAGCCTGCTCCGCATAAGATACAGGGAATCGGCGCAGGCTTTGTTCCCAAGCTTTTACAGCGTGATTTGATTGATGAGATAATAACGATAAGCGCGTCGGAGGCATATGATAGTGCGCGTTTGCTTGCAAAAAAAGAAGGCGTGCTGTGCGGGGTTTCATCAGGGGCGGCGCTTGCGGCGGCGCTTGCGCTTGCAGAGCGTCCTGAGAATGCGGGCAAAAAGATTGTTGTTATACTGCCGGATACCGGTGAACGGTATCTTTCTACAGATCTTTTTATGGATAAATAAAGTGTTTTTAAATAAATAATATATATAAAGGAGTACTTGATTATGTTAAAGAATATACCTGACATTATTTCACCTGAACTTATGTATGCATTGATGAATATGGGGCATGGCGATGAGATTTGCTTTGGAGATGCGAATTTTCCGGCAGATTCAATGGGGCAAAGAGTTATCCGCGCGGACGGACACAAAATAACAGAGCTTTTGGATGCGGTGTTGCAGGTTTTGCCGCTTGATGCGTTTGTACAAAAGCCGTGTATACTTATGGATGCACCGGTGGGTAATGAGCCGGCTGTATGGAGCAAATATGATAAAATTATTCACGAGAATGATTTTACGGGGGCATATAAAAATGGCTTTGAGAAAGTGGAACGCTTTGAGTTTTATGATCGTGCAAAGGAATGTTATGCAATCGTTGCAACGGGAGAATACGAAGGATATGCAAATATCATACTGAAAAAGGGCGTTATCTTCAAATAAAGGGGATATTATGGAATTTCAGCTTCAGATTCCCACAAAGATAATTGTGGGTGAGGGTTGCGTCAGAAAAAATGCGGCTGTATTCAGTGCGCTTGGTTCACACGCGGCAATTGTGAAATCAGGGTCGGCAGATAAAAACGGTGCGCTTGCGGATGTGTTGTATGTGCTGGAAAAGGCGGGTATCAGCGCGCAAATATGTGATAATGTCCCGCCTAATCCATCTCCTGATGATGTCGGAGCGCTGTTGGGATATGCGCCGAATATTGATTTTGTGGTCGCGATTGGCGGCGGCAGCGCTATGGATGCGGCAAAGGGCGTGGCGATACTTGCGGTAAACGACATTGAACCTATGGGTATGTACAAAAAACCATATGGGCATTGTCCGTTGCCCGTGATTGCAATTCCGACAACCTGCGGAACAGGCAGTGAGGTTACGGCGGTTTCTGTGTTAGAGGTGGAAAACACCAAAAAATCAGTGAGTTCACCTGAATTATTTCCGGTCTGTGCATTGCTGGACGCGGTATATCTTAAAACGTTGCCGCCGCAGGTGGCGGTGGATACGGCGCTTGACGCACTTTCGCATTGTGTGGAGGGGTATCTTATTTTGGATTCTCCTGCAACACAGATGTTTGCGGAAAATGCGTTTGAGTATTTTGCGCGAATAAAGTGCGCACTTAAAAAACGTGAATTTTCACAGCAGGATGCGGAGCGTATGCTTTATATGTCTACTATCGGCGGAATTGTAATCAGCATGGCGGGGACCTCGGCGGTGCATACAATTGGGTATCCGCTTACGGTGAAACGGAATATTCCGCATGGACGCGCGTGCGCGCTTACCTTGGGAGAGTATGTTTCGTTTTCTTATGATGTGTGTACAGAAAAGATTGATAAGATGTGCGCGATTTTGCAAGTGGACGGTGTGCGCGGGTTCTGTGCCATGTTGGATGAGCTGTTGGGTGAAAAGCCGACTTTTACAAATGAAGAATTGGAGCTTTACACTGACATTGCGACAGAGGATGCGTGCAAAAAGAAAAATACAAAACCTCTCACAAAAATGGATGTTCTGCATTTGTATCTTGCTTCGCTTTTGGGGTAGGTAAAGTGGAAACTATGAATAAAGCTTTAGGGGAAGTATTCCGTTTTGCGTGGGATGCACAGCCAACTCAGAGCGGTGATGAACAGCCGTAAATTCCACCTGAGGATAATGAATAGGAAAGTATATAAAATGCGGCTGCGTTGGCTTTATTTTTGACGCAGCCGTATTTTTTTGCAGAAAAATTTGTTATAAGCAGTGGTATTTGTGCTATTATAATGATGTTGATAAAAATATTGAAAATGTGAATTATGTATAAGCTGTCGAAATATTTAAAACGATATAAAAAAGAAACGATAATAGGGCCTGTTTTCAAGTTGATTGAGGCGATATTAGAGCTTATTGCGCCTTTTATTATGGCAAATATAATAGATGTCGGCATTAAAAATTCGGATTTTGATTATGTACTGCGCATGGGTGCGCTGATGATTTTAATGGCGGTGATTGGGCTTTTATGCGCACTTGTTTGTCAATATTGCGCGGCAAAAGCATCGCAGGGCTTTGGTACTGATTTGCGTAATAGGATGTTTGAACATATTGGTGAGCTTTCCCATGCGGAGCTTGATATAATCGGCACGCCGTCACTTATCACACGCATCACAAATGATATAAATCAATTGCAGGTTGCGGTCGCAATGCTTATACGCCTTGTAATTCGCGCGCCCTTTCTTGTGATTGGAGCGACTGCGATGGCAATGATAATTGATTTTCAAATGTCGCTGATTTTTGTTGCTGCCGCAGTGGGGATAGCGGGTATATTGTACTTAATAATGACGCGCAGCGTGCCGTTTTATCGTGCGATACAAAAGCTGCTTGACAGAATATCGCTCATAACGCGTGAGAACCTTGCAGGAGCGCGCGTGATACGCGCGTTCAGTGGACAACGCAAGGAAAAGAAACGCTTTGAAACGGCGACAGACGACCTAAAAAGCGCATCTGTTCGCGTCGGAAAAATATCGGCGCTGCTGAATCCATTGACATATCTTGTGGTAAACATTGCCATTATTGCAATTATATGGCTTGGCGGCGGCGCGGTCAACGATGGGGCGCTTGAGCAAGGTCAAATTGTTGCGTTGGTGCAATATATGACTCAGATTTTGTTGGCGCTTATAGTTGTAGCAAATTTGGTGGTTATATTTACAAAAGCATCTGCATCTGCCGCGCGTGTAAATGAAGTACTGGAAATGCAAACAAGTGTAACAGAGCGTGAAAATGTTAAAACAGTACAGCGGGCGCAGGAGGGTGTGCCTAAAATAGAGTTTAGTAATGTGTTTTTTTCGTATGGAGATGATGCGCCGGAGCTTACGGATGTTTCCGTGCGTATTATGCAGGGGCAGACGGTGGGCGTGATAGGCGGAACCGGTGCGGGCAAATCCACATTTGTTAATCTTATTGCGCGTTTTTATGATGTAAACAGTGGTACGGTGCGCTTAGACGGAGAGGATGTGCGCAATTATTCATTTGAACAATTGCGTGCGCAGGTCGGGATAGTGCCGCAGCAGGCGGTGCTTTTCACGGGCACGGTGCGAGAAAATATGCAGTGGCGGGATGAAAATGCCACGGACGCAGAAATTGTGACAGCGCTTAAGATTGCTCAGGCATATGAGTTTGTGGAAAAAATGCCGCAAAAGCTTGATGCGCTTATTGCGCAGGGTGGGAAAAATTTGTCCGGCGGACAAAAGCAGCGATTGACAATTGCGCGGGCGCTTGTTGGAAATCCTGAAATATTGATACTTGATGACAGCGCATCAGCTCTGGATTTTGCAACGGATGCCGCACTTCGTCATGCGCTGAGTGCATACAGCAATGATATTACGATAATAACGGTGTCACAGCGGGTTACGACCATCAAAAATTCCGATAAGATTATTGTGATGGATGACGGCATTGTTGTAGGAGAGGGCACACATGATGAGCTGTTTGCAGCAAATGATGTATACCGCGAGATATGCCTTTCTCAACTTTCGGAAAGTGAGGCGATGAAGCATGAATAAAGCTGTAATAAGGCGTTTGCTTTTGTTGCTGAAGCCGTACCGTCTATATCTTGTGTTGGCGCTTCTTGCGGCGGTAATTAGTGTGGCGGCATCACTTTGGGTGCCTGTGCTTATCGGCAGCGCGGTTGATTTAGTAATAGGGCAGGGAAATGTTGCGTTTGCAGAAATAGTGCCGATTTTATGCACTATCGGCGGGGCTGTCGCTGTGTCTGCGCTTTTTCAATGGCTGACGGTGCGATGTACTAATCGTGTGACCTATTATGCGGTGCGGGATTTGCGTACCGCGGTTTTTGAAAAACTCGAAAGCGTGCCTTTAGGTTATATTGATAAAAATTCCCATGGAGATATAATCAGCCGTGTAGTAAATGATATTGACCTTATTTCAGATGGCTTGCTGCAAGGGATGGCGCAGCTTTTTACAGGCGTCATAACAATTGCGGGCACGCTTATATTTATGCTTTATATCAACGTCAGCATTGCGTTTGTGGTGGTTCTTATTACACCGTTGTCACTTTTTGCGGCGGCGGTCATTGCGCGAAAGTCTTTTCATCTTTTTAAAGAGCAGGCGGAGGTGCGCGGTGAATTGGGAGGATATGCAGAGGAAATGGTAAGCAACCAAAAGGTTGTAAAAGCGTTTGGTTATGAGAGTAAAGCACAACAAAAGTTTGAGGAAATAAACAGACGTCTTTATACAAGCGGCGTAAAATCACAGTTTGCTTCCTCACTTACCAATCCAAGCACGCGTTTTGTAAATGCGATTGTTTATGCGGCGGTCGGTATAGTGGGCGCACTTTTTGCAATAGGCGGGGGAATCACAATTGGGCAGCTATCGAGTTTTTTGATATATGCAAACCAATACACAAAGCCATTTAATGAAATTTCGGGTGTGGTAACCGAATTGCAAACCGCAGTTGCGTCGGCGCGGCGAGTGTTTGAGGTGCTGGACGCGCAAACAGAACAAGCAGATGAGAAAAATGCAAGGGTGATGAGCGAAAGTGACGGAAATATAGAGCTGTGCGATGTGTCCTTTTCATATGTACAGGATAGGAAGCTGATTGAGCATTTAACAATTTCGGCGCACAGCGGTGAGCGTGTAGCGATAGTAGGCCCGACGGGAAGCGGAAAAACAACGCTTATCAATTTGCTGATGCGTTTTTATGATGTGGATGAGGGTACGATTAAAATAGATAATATGGATATTAAGCTTTTAACACGCAACTCGGTACGCGCACTGTATGGCATGGTGCTGCAGGACACATGGCTGTTCGCGGGCAGTGTGCGTGATAACATTGCGTACGGCAAGCCGGATGCCACAAGGGAAGATGTACTTCTTGCGGCTGTTGCCGCGCACGCGCATGGTTTTATTAAGCGTTTGCCTAATGGTTATGATACGATAATTTCGGAGAGCGGCGGAAATATTTCGCAGGGGCAAAAGCAGCTTTTGTGTATCGCGCGTGTGATGCTGACAAAGCCGCCGATGCTGATATTGGATGAGGCGACAAGCAGCATTGATACGCGTACAGAGATGTATATACAGCAGGCGTTTGAACGGCTGATGCGCGGACGCACAAGCTTTGTGGTGGCGCATAGGCTTTCAACTATCCGTGAGGCAGATATAATACTTGTGATGAATAAGGGGAGCATTGTAGAACAGGGTACGCATGAGGAATTGATGAAAAAAGACGGATTTTATGCGGGGCTTTATAACAGCAGACTTGAAGGATAGCCAATAGTGAGCACCGCTTTTGTTTTTTTGTGCGGCGGCGTTATCTGCTTGATTTGCACGACGCTTTGCTTGACAAGGCAATGCCGCTTTGTTATAATTCAACATTATTGTA
>JAVXIJ010000062.1:0-8078 GCA_036648415.1 Christensenella sp. | reverse complement strand
ATTAGAAATGCGGAGCATTTCGGGTCAAGGGAGCTTGCTCCCTTGCGGGGTTTGTCGCGCAGCATGCAGCTTTTACCAAAAATTTTCAATCAAAAAGCTGTAGGGCGGAGCGCCGAGGTTTTACTTTAAGGGCACGGGCGGATAATATCCGCCCCTACAAGGGCTGTTTGTTGCAGAGCGCCGAGGTCTTAAAGGCTTCGGGCGGATGGTATCCGCCCCTATAAGGGCTATTTGTCAATTATTTGCATTTCAAATTTATCATAAGGGAATTTATCCACAAAATCATCCGCTTTAAACGTTACTTTGTGAAACAATCCGAATTGTTTGGTATGATTTGTGTGCCACATAGGCACTTCAATATCAAATTCTTTGGCAAAATACTCAAGGCCCTCTAAAATTGCGTCAGATGTGAGCGTTTTATTGCTTGTAAATGTATCCGTCTGCACGGTTTTTTCGTTTTTGTAAAGTCTGCCCCATAATGTCAACATAGTTTAACCGTCCTTTCGTTCCTATTATATCGGAAGCCGCGCCAAAAAGAAAGCCGCAGCACTTGAAAAAACTGTGTTAAACATATAAAATAGTAACGTTACAGTAAATAAGCGGAGGATAATAATATGGGAAAACCACTGGCATATAAAATATTAAAGGAACACCTTGTTAGCGGGGAAATGACGGCGGGCAGCGAAATATCAATACGTATTGATTATACGCTTACGCAGGATTCCACGGGAACAATGGCATATTTGCAATTTGAGGCAATGGGCATTGACCGTGTGAAAACAAAGCGTTCGGTGGCGTATATCGACCACAACACGCTGCAAAGCGGTTTTGAGAATGCAGACGACCATAATTATATAATGAGCGTGGCAAAAAAGCATGGCATTTATGCATCGCGGCCGGGCAACGGGATTTGCCATCAGGTGAACTTAGAGCGCTTTGGTGTGCCGGGGGCAACCCTTTTGGGCTCTGACAGTCACACACCTACGGGCGGCGGAATCGGCATGATAGCCATTGGCGCAGGCGGGCTGGATGTGGCGGTTGCAATGGGCGGCGGCGCGTATTATCTAAATTGTCCGCAATTTGTAAATGTGGAGCTTGTGGGCGAGCTTAGCGCGGGGGTGTCCGCAAAGGATGTGATTTTAGAGGTGCTGCGCGTGTTGAGCGTAAAAGGCGGCGTGGGCAAAATTATAGAGTATACGGGGGCGGGCATAAAAACGCTTTCCGTTCCGGAGCGAGCCACCATTACTAATATGGGCGCGGAGCTCGGAGCGACAACCTCAATTTTCCCAAGTGATGAGCTGACGCGCGAATTTTTGGCGGCGCAGGGCAGAGAGGCGGATTTTGTACCGCTTGCGGCGGATGCGGATGCGGAATATGATGAACATATTATTGTGGATTTGGCGTCGCTTACACCTATGGCGGCAATGCCGCACAGCCCCGACAATGTAAAAACAATCGACGAAATAGGCAATATAAAGGTGGACCAGGTGTGTATCGGAAGCTGCACCAACGCGTCGTATCGTGATTTGATGCGCGTGGCGGCGATACTCAAGGGCAAAACGATTGCGCCGAATATAAGCCTTACAGTTTCACCGGGGTCTAAGCAGGTGATGAATATGCTTGCTAAAAACGGAGCGCTTGCAAGCATGATTGATGCGGGTGCGCGTATTTTGGAATGTGCGTGCGGACCGTGTATAGGAATGGGGCAGTCGCCCGCGACAAACGCTGTATCGGTGCGTACATTCAACCGTAATTTCTTTGGACGCAGCGGAACAAAAAGCGCGAATGTGTACCTTGTAAGCCCTGAAACGGCGGCGGTTACGGCGCTTGCGGGTTATCTTTGTGACGCGCGCGCGCTTGAAGACCTTTCAATATTGGATATAGCGGTGCCCGAGAGGTTTGACGTAAACGATAACATGATTGCGCCGCCCGCCGATTGCGCGTGCGATGTAGATGTTATTCGCGGACCGAACATTAAACCGTTCCCGCTTAACAAACCGCTTGCAAACGAGCTTGAAGCAGAGGTTATGCTTAAGATGGAGGATAATATCACGACGGACCACATTATGCCGTCTAACGCAAAGCTGTTGCCGTATCGCTCCAATATTCCGTATTTGGCGGATTATTGTCTTGCACCGGTGGATGAAACCTTCCCCGCACGCGCGATTTCGGCAGGGAAATCTATACTTGTGGCGGGGCATAATTACGGGCAGGGCTCGTCACGCGAGCACGCCGCGTTAGCGCCGCTTTATTTGGGAGTTAAGGCGGTTATCACAAAAAGCTTTGCGCGTATTCATATGGCAAACCTCATAAACAACGGTATATTGCCGCTTGTGTTTGTGAATGAGGAAGATTATGATAAAATAAACCAAGGCGATGTGCTGAAAATAGAGGATGTACGCGCAAATATAGCGGAGCACGAACACTTTTTTGTGAAAAACGAAACGCAGGGCACGCGCTTTGAAGTGGCGCTTGATGTGTCCTTGCGCTTGCGCGAGATGCTGCTTGCGGGCGGACTTTTAAATCATACGAAAAACGCCAATGTCTGAAAATGTGAAAAAGCAGTATATATTACGCGTGTGCGCAGTTGTGCGCCGCCCGTAAAAAAACACAATGTTTGACATTTACACTGCTTTAGAATATTATTATACTGTATAAATTTGCTTGTTTTGTTAATTTATGGACGGGCAAACAACATATCGGAGGAATTATGGGTATACGCATCATGGGCACAGGCAGTTATCTGCCGCCGAAAGTGGTGACTAACGAGGATTTTGAAAAGTTAATAGATACGTCTGATGAATGGATCACAAAGCGCACAGGAATACTGCGCCGCCATTATGTAGAAAATGGTATGTGGAACAAGGATATGTGCGTTATTGCGGCAAATGCGGCAATGCGTGAGGCGGGAATTACCAAGGATGATTTGGGCGGGATAATTGTTGCGTCCGTCACAAACGAAATGGGCGTTCCGTCTGTTGCGAGTCAAATACAACGCGATTTAAAAATTGCGGAATGTGTGAGCTTTGATGTAAATTCCGCGTGTACAGGCTTTATGTTTGCGCTGAAGGCGGCGGAGGGCTTCCTTAAAGAGGGCGGGAAACCGTTTTTGGTGTGCGGAAGTGAAACGCTGTCGCGTTTTATGAATATGGAAGACCGTGCAAGCTGCATACTTTTCGGTGACGGAGCGGGCGCGGTGGTGGTGGAAGCGGGCGACAACATGAAACATTTTGAAGTGTATTCAAAGCCCGACGATGACCGTTTGATTGAAATCAACGGCATGAACACTTTGGAGGACGGGAAAGTTTTGCCGTCTTATGCGGCGCTTAAGGGCAAGGAAGTGTATGTTTTTGCGACGCGCGAGGCAGAGCGCGTGATAAACATAGGGCTTGAGGCGGTGCATAAAACCGCGGAGCAGGTGGATTGGTATCTCATGCACCAAGCAAACGTGCGCATTATAAAGACCATTGCACAGCGGCTTAATATGCCTATGGATAAGTTTTATGTGAACATTGACGACACATCAAATACATCGGCGGCAAGTATTCCGATAGCGCTTGACCAAATGAACAAAAAGGGAATGCTTACGCGTGGAGATACGCTTGTGATTGCGGGGTTTGGCGGCGGGCTGTCGTCGGGCTGCGCGGTATATGAATGGCAGTAAATCGGCAGCGCGTGTAAAAAGCGCGGTGTTTGATATAAAAAATGTTTTCTAATGGAGGAAAATCAAATGATTTATGACAAAATAGCGGCAATAATCAGTGAAAAAATGGATATTGATGTAGCGGAAATAACCATGGACGCAACCTTTGAGAGCCTGAAAATAGATTCTCTTGATATGGTTGAAATTGTAATGGATATTGAAGAAGAATTCGATATTTCTGTGGAAGAAGCGGAAAACCTCAAGAGCGTTGCGGACCTTGTAAAATACATTGAGGATAACAAATAATTTTTTTGACTGATAATATATTGGGCGCAAAATAAGATTTTGCGTCCGTATATTTCTATTTATCAAAGGAGTTTTGATTTTGGCGAAATTAGCAGTGCTTTTTGCAGGGCAGGGAGCGCAAAAAACAGGTATGGGCAAAAGCCTATATGATAATGTGAGTGCGGCGCGTGAGATTTTTGACCGTGCAGAGGCTGTTGCGCCCGGAATATGCGAGATGTGTTTTGCGGGGGCTGAGGCGGAGCTTAATAAGACAATAAATACACAGCCGGCTGTGTTTGTGGTGGACGTTGCCGCTTATGCGGCGCTTTGTTCCGCGGATATTTGTCCGACGGCCGCTGCGGGGTTTTCACTCGGAGAATATGCGGCGCTTTGTGCGTCGGGTGTGCTTGATTTTGAAGACGCGCTGCGCTTGGTGTTAAAGCGCGCAAAATGGATGCAGCGCGCGGCGGAGGAGCATGACGGCGCAATGGCGGCGATAATAGGCAAAACCGCGGCGGAAGCGGAAGCGATCACGGCGCAATTTTGCGGTGACGGTGTGTTGCTGCCCGTAAACTATAACTGCCCCGGGCAGATTGTAGCGGCGGGGGACACAAAGCGTGTGGATGCAATGATGGCATATTGCAAGGAAAACAAGATAAAGTGTATGAGGCTGCCTGTAAACGGTGCGTTTCATTCGGCGCATATGGCGGAGGCGGCACGCAATATATATGAAGAAATAAAGGATAAGGATTTTCATCTTCCGTTTTTTGAGCTTTATGCAAACCGTACGGGCAAGCCGTACAACATGGCGGACATGAAGAAAACGATAGCGGAGCAAACCGCGCATCCGGTATTATTTGAACAAATTATACGCGAGATGGCGGAGGATGGCTATGACACCTTTGTGGAGGTCGGCCCCGGGAAAACGCTGTCCGGCTTTGTGGGGCGCATAAGCAAGGATTTGCAGACATACAACATCAACGATTACGAATCTTATGCGCAGACGATAGAGAAATTGAGCAGCTAAACATATGGAGGAAATTACCATGAAAACGGCACTTATAACGGGCGCGTCGCGCGGCATAGGCAGGGAGCTTGCTTTGCGGCTTGCCGATGAGGGAAACAACATTGTCGTGAATTATTTGTTTGACAATGAAGATTACGCGGGCACGGTTGCGGAAATTGAAAAAAAGGGCGTGCAGGCAATAGCAATCAAAGCGGACGCAAGCAAGTTTTGCGAGGTGGAGAGCATGATGAAGCAGACGGTGGAGCGTTTCGGTTCCATTGATGTGCTTGTGAACAACGCGGGAATCACGCGTGACGGGCTGCTTTGCCGCATGAAAGAAGAAGATTTTGACATGGTGATGAGCGTTAATCTCAAAAGCGTGTTTAATTGCTGTCGTCATGCAGTGCCGTATATGATGAAGCAAAGAAGCGGAAGAATAATAAGCATGGCGTCGGTGGTGGGGCTGTCGGGGCAAGGCGGACAGACAAATTATGCGGCATCTAAGGCGGGAATCATAGGCTTTACAAAATCTCTTGCTAAGGAAATCGGTTCGCGCAACATCACTGTAAACGCGGTGGCTCCGGGGTATGTGGAAACACCTATGACGGACGCGCTGCCGCAAAAAACGCGGGAGGAAATACTTGCGGGTATTCCGTTAAAGCGCGGCGGAGTGGTGCAGGATATTGCGGACGCGGTGGCGTTTTTGGCAAGCGAGCAGGCTTCATACATCACGGGGCATGTGTTGTCGGTCAACGGCGGAATGTATATGTAACAAACAGCGGGGTTGCGTGGCACGCTAAGCGTTAGATTTAATTGTTCATCAGAAAGGGATTTATTTATGGCAAGACGGGTAGTTGTAACAGGCATGGGAATGCTTTCCCCCAACGGAAACAGCGTAGCTGAGGGGTGGGAAAACACTAAAAACGGCGTGAATGGTATATGCCCGCTGACAAAAGCCGGGGCGGAGGGCTTGCCGGTTCATTTTGCGGGGCAGCTTAAAAACCTTGATGTGCTGGACTATTTAGATAAAAAAGAAGCGCGGCGGCTGGATGAATATTCCCAATACGGCGTGATTGCGGGAAACATGGCAATGGCGGACGCAGGTTTTGAAGCGGAGGGGGATATGCCGTATGACCGCTATCGTTTCGGGGTGCTTATCGGAAGCGGTATCGGCGGGCTTGATACCATGGAAAAAGAGGTTACAAAGCTTAACGAAAAGGGATTTAAGCGGGTAAATCCGCTGCTTATTCCTATGATGATAAGCAACATGGGCAGCGGTTATCTTGCAATAAAGCATAAGCTTATGGGCTATAACACAACAATTACTACGGCGTGCGCATCAGGCACACATTCCATAGGAGATGCCTACCGCATGATAAAGGACGGCTACATGGATGCAATGCTTGCGGGCGGCGCAGAGTCGCCTATAAAAATGCTTGCGATTTCGGGATTTTTAGGATTGCACGCGGTTACAACCACCACAGAGCTTGACCGTGCGTCTATTCCGTTTGATGCGGAGCGCAGCGGGTTTGTAATGGCGGAGGGCGCAGGGGTTGTGGTTTTAGAGGAATATGAAAGCGCAAAAGCGCGCGGCGCAAAGATTTATGCGGAGGTAGGCGGCTATGGCGCAACCTGTGACGCATACCACATGACCGCCCCCGAACCGAACGGCTCGGCGCTTGCAAAAGCGATGGAGGTCGCGATAAGTGAAGCGCATATCACGCCGCAGGAGGTTTCATATATAAACGCGCACGGAACTTCCACAGACCTAAACGACAGAACGGAAACCAAAGCGATAAAGCGCGTGTTTGGGGAAGATACTAAGGTGGCAATATCCTCTACTAAGTCGATGACGGGGCATTCACTCGGCGCGACGGGAGGTATCGAGGCAATTTATTCAATAATGGCACTAAAGGACGGCTATATTCCGCCGACAATCAATTATAAAGTACCCGATGCAGAGTGCAATCTTGATTACACACCGAATGTCGGTAAAAAAGCCGATTTAAAGGTGGCAATATCGGATTCTCTTGGGTTTGGCGGGCATAACGCGGTACTTTTATTTAAAAAAGCGGAATAATTCTTTTTATAGACAGGAGAAAAAAACATGGATTTAAAATCAGTGTTGGAGCTCTTAAAAGCGGTGGATGATACCGGTTGGAGCAAGTTTGAAATGAGTGAAAATGATTTCAGCCTGAAGTTAGAGCGCAATAACGGTGCGGAGGCACAGCAGATTTTTGTTGCCACGCCTCAACCCCCGCAAGCGGCTGCGCCTGTTGCAGCACCCGTTGAGGCACCCTTGGCAGAGAATAAGGGCAAGGAAATTGTGTCCCCTCTTGTGGGGATATTCCATATGCTTTCGGACGGGAAATCAGTGAAAATCGGCGACAGACTTAAAAAAGGCGACGTTTTGTGCATGGTGGAAGCAATGAAGCTGATGAACGAAATCACAATGCCCGAGGACGGCGAAATCACTTGGGCGGCTTGTGAGGACGGCGACAGCGTGGAATATGGGCAGCTGTTGTATAACTACATCTGATGTACGCCGCGCAAAACAGATATTAGGAGATGCTATGCTTTTAAATCAAGAGGAAATTAAAAAAATCATTCCGCACCGCGACCCGTTTTTGTTTTTGGATGAGGTGCTGGAATGCGAGGTAGCAACGCGCACAAAAGCCGTGTGGCATATTCGTGAGGATTTGTTCTGCTTTAAAGGGCATTTTCCGGGGAATCCTATTTTGCCGGGGGTGCTCATAACAGAGGCGCTGGCGCAGGCGGGCGCGGTCGCGATACTTCAAGATGAAAAATATAAGGGCAGGCTTGCTGTTTTTGGCGGCATAGACAAGGTGCGTTATCGCGGCATGGTGTTGCCGGGGGATGATTTGATATTGGAAACAGAGATATTGCGGTTGAGCTCTATGGGCGGCAAAGGCAAGGTAAAAGCGACGGTAAATGATAAGGTTGTGTGCGAGGGCGAGATTTTGTTTGTGCTTGTGAAGCCGTGAGAGGGTGAATTGTTTTTTGTCGGGGGTGCGGAGCGTTCTTTTAGGGGCGCTATCCGCCCGTAACAGCCTGCTCGTCGTTACCGTCTGTGGTAGTGCCCGCAATAGCATTTGTTTATTTTTTTAACGTACTTTTTGTACC
>JAVXIJ010000061.1:0-8279 GCA_036648415.1 Christensenella sp. | reverse complement strand
CAAAAAAATAAGGGATAAACCAAAGTTTAAACCCAATACCGCCCGCATAACTTCACGCAACCACCACAATTGTCCTTTATGCGGGCGGATAGACGCCCGCATAACTTTCTCAACCACCACCACAATCGGCATTTGTAGGGGCGGATAGACGCCCGCGCAAGTTTGCCCCGCCATTACCGCTTTCATCATACGCCTACATAAGGCATGTTTTTCATAAGAAATGCGGAGCATTTCGGGGTTTGGGGCAGCGCCCCAAGGTCTGCAACAGCACCCATCCGCCCGCATAACTTTTTCAACCGTCAATCGCCGTTACGCCGCCCGCTGCGCGTACTTGCATTTTTGTTTCTTACATTGCTTCCGCTTCTTGTCGCCGTAACTTTAGCCGTCCGTACACTTCCGCGCGATACATAACGTGCACGCCGGCGCGCTTTATTCACCAACCGCAAAATAAACAGCAATAAAACCACCGCCGCCGGAATAATAAGCAACAAATGCCAAGCCTCAAAAGTAAACAACGGCACATTATATTTTTCGCTCGTCGCTGCTTCTTCGCCCTTTTTATATACATCTCTGCCCGCTGTAAGCGGTGCGGTATAAAGCTTTTCGCCGTTTAGCGAATATGTTACAGTGCCTACCTGCTCCCCCGCAGCAATGGGCGCCTCAAGCGGCTCTTTAATATCAATTTTTTCTTCAAGCTTGATGCTGCCGTCCTCCAGCCCTTTGACCGTTACTGCGTCCATAAGCCGCTCATCCGTTTTTATGCCGCTTAAATCAACAGCTACATCAAACTCGCCTTTTTGCGGGTCATTATTTGAAAAATTTTCAGCTTTTTCTGTAAGTGCAACCTCTGAAACATATTTTGCAAGGTCCACCTTTACATAATTTGTAAATCCATACTCAAATAAATATTTTGCAATATCCCACCGTGCGTTTGCCTGCGGATGCACGATCGCACCGTCCGCTTCCTCTTTTAATGACAAATCACCAAAAATCACGGCTATTAAATTAAAACCGTTATCAGATGCAGAAGCTACCAGGCATCCATACGACTTTGTATACTCCGTTGCCCCGGGCGGCAAAATGTTATCCAGCGTACCCGTTTTCATTCCCGTTGCTTTATCATACAAATATTCGGCACAATACGGCTTCACAGCCGGTGTGTTTATCAAATAATTTGAACTTTCTATGGTATCATCTCCGAGCGCTTCACTTGAACACAACCCGCTCACCGATTCATATTTATATTGCTTTGCCGCCATCACCTCTGTGATAAACGGCATTTTATATGCCGCCATCCCGAGCTTTGCCATGTCCGCCGCCGTGGAATAATGGTCATGCCCCACATTTGCAATGTATATACCGTACGAATTTATAAAATGCGTGCCCGTCATACCGAGCTCTTTTGCGCGCGCATTCATTAAATCAATAAAAGCCTGCTCCGTACCCGCAACCTGCATGCTGAGCACTACCGCGGCATCATTTCCCGAGCACATCATCAGCCCGTAAAATAAATCCTTCACCGAAATTGTCGTACCCACCTTTAAATTACGCAACCCCATCAAGCTTCCTTTTTTGCCGAGCTTGTTTACCTCTGTCATAATTTCAGGCGTCAGCGTTACAATATCCTCCGGCTTGCACTTTTCCGCAACCAACATCGCCGTCATAAGCTTAGTTGTGCTTGCAGGAAAAATCGTCCAATCCGCATTTTTTGAAAACAAAACTTCGCCCGTATCCGCATCCACAAGCATAGCGGAAATGGCGTTAATCTTTTCCATATCTACCGCAGGCGCGCCTTCTTTAGTTGCCGCTGTTTCTGCGGGTGTCGGAGTGGGAACAGGGGTTGGAACAGGAGTGGGAGTGGGTTCGGCATCCACTTGTGCCGGCGCCGTCGCTTCAGGCGCTTTTTCCGCAAACGCGGTTATGGGAATTGTAAGGATTAAAACAAACGCAATAATCCACGCAACTGCTTTCTTCAAATACTTTACCTCTGTTTTGCTTTTATAATTTACCTTATTATATCGTACACGCGTTCTTTTGTATAGTCCGCGCAACACTTTGTCACACATTTTTCACCTTTTACAATAAAAGTTCACCCGAATGACCTTTAGATGTAACACTCGTGTTCTACAATAGTAATATCAAATAAACCAAACAAGAGGTGAAAAATATATGTTTAATATCATTTTATCAAAAGAAGTTTTATGGTTGTTTGCGCTCACGCTGTTTGCAATCGGCAGCTTCAGCATATTCGCCGTACTGCTCGAGCGCAAATCCCGCCGCAAATACCGCCGCCCCACAAAAACGACAGAAAATAAATGAGGGCAGTCAGCGCTGCCCCCATCGGTGTTTACAAATCATATATCCATTCTCAGTTATTATCCGAACGCCCTAAGCTCTCCCGCGTCACTTACAATTCTTGCATTCCAGTCCGATTTTCTTAAAATGCGCTACTCTATCCTTAAGCACCGGATATTCCGCCTTCATCTTCGCAGAATAAATGCACTCCTCCGCATCATGCGTTGCCGCATTTTCATGCCCCACAAGCGCCCATGTGTTATCCGCAAGATGTGTAAACGCGTTATCCCGCTGCTTCATGCAAATAAAGCTTTGGCGCGGCTGGTTAATATCCTCGCCCGATATTTCAAAAAATTCATAATTTTTGCATTTATCCATTACGCGCGTAAGCTGCTCCATTGTATTTCTTGACGGCATATACGCAATTGCCTCAAACCCAAGCTCTTTTACAAGCGGGAACAGCTCGTCTATGCACTCATCCTCAAACTTCTGCGCCTTTTTATCACCGGTCGGTGATTCCGCAACATCGCCAAGATAGCAATATGTGGGAATTACGCCCAGCGTGCGCGCATAATCCACGACTTTTTTCACGGGGAAGCAATCCTCGCCCCCCTCAATAAAGAATTTTGGTACAAGGTTTGATTTCAGAACGTTCAGCACGTCATAATCATATGCAAAAAATTCAGTATCGCCGAGCATTTTCCCAATACTTCCCGAAACCGCTATTCCCATGCCGTTTTCAATGAAATCTATAAGCTTTGCGCCCTTGCCGTATTTTTCAATGAGCTTTTTGGTAAGCGCAAACAATATATGGCGTTCGGTTATACTTCCGCCGTCATCCGCCATAGAAGTCGGACGCACATCCTTGTCAAAATCAAGCTTTAAGCCATATGGCGCGATAATCGCGTTTAAACGCTCCACCTGCTTTATATTTCGCTCGTTGCGTTTTTCGCGAATTTGTGACAACAGCGCATCCATCTCATCAATTTTGTTGTGCGGCAAACCATGCAGCGCAATATATGCAACCGTCGGCTCATCAGGATTATTAAGCGTCCTGCCGTTCATAGGCGTATCTGCAAAGCTTACACGCACCTCACAGCCTATGGTTGTGGTAATGCGCATTATTTTCCCCGCTTCTATAAATTCACGCGCACCGCTTATAGAATCATGATCGATTATACCCACCGTGCACAACCCGCTCATATAAGCATAATATACCGCCGCCGTAGGCGAATACGGTGAAAATGAATATGTGGTGTGCACATGATTATTGGTATCCGCTGTATGCTCAGGCTCCGCAATTTCCCCCGCATCCAGCATTGCGCGCAAGCCCCTTAACGCCTCCAGACGCAGCTGCTTGTCCGCCGCATTGAGCCCCTCTGACAGTGTTTGTTTGTTCATTATTTTCCTCCATCCTGCAATATCCGCAATATAATGTTATTTTTTCACATATTACTTATTGAAAAACACAGATAAATTACATATAATCAATACATAATGTGTAAAGCTACCAAATTTTAATTTTACTATATCATGTTTACACGGTTTTTTCAAAGAAAATATACAGTAAATTTTATGGAAAGAGGTAATAGACATTGAATTTAACAGAACTTGTACAGCTGTCCAACGATTACGGCAAGGATGAGCAATATGTGCTCGCAGGCGGCGGAAACACTTCTATAAAAAATGATGCGGAAATGTACATCAAAGGCTCGGGCACAACACTCTCAACCATCACAGAGGGCGGATTTGTGGGCATGGACCGCGCAAAGCTCACCGCAATGATGAGCAAAGCATATCCCGTCGGTGACAAAGAACGCGAAGCTGCTTCACTTGCCGATATGATGGCGGCACGCCTTGCGGGTTTTGAAGAAAAACGCCCAAGCGTGGAAACAACGCTGCATAACCTGTTCCCGTTCAGACTGATTTTGCACGTGCATCCGGCACTTGTAAACGGAATGACCTGCGGCAAAGACGGTCAAAAAATCGCGGAAGAGTTATTCCCGAATGAATGTGTATGGATTCCGCTTTCCCGCCCCGGCTATGTACTTTCATTATTATGCAAAAATAAATTAGCAGATTTCAAAAAGCAAAACGGCAAGGAAGCGCAAATTTTATTTTTACAAAATCACGGCATTTTCATTGCTGCGGACACGCGCGCAGAAATTGACGTGCTTATGAACACTGTAATGACGCGTCTTAACGGCAAGCTTAAGCGCACTCCTGATTTTTCCGCCGCTTCCTGCGACGCAAAAAAGGCGGATGCCATAAAGCGCGAGCTTGCGGCGCTGTATTCTCCTAACGGCAAAGCCGAGCTTTTGTGCAACAAAGAAATACTTTCACTCGTTGCGTCTAAACACGCATTTACCCCACTCAGCGCGGCATTCACCCCCGACCATATCGTTTACTGTAAGGCTGAATTTTTATATACGGAAACCGCAGAGCTTATGAATGTCAAATTTGAAGAATTTATCCACGTAAACGGTTATGCGCCGAAAATCGTGTGCATAAAAGACTTTGGTGCATTCATACTCGGTGATACAGAAAAGGAATTAGACACGCAAAAAATGCTTTTCCAAGACGCGGTGAAAATCGCCGTATATTCAGAAAGTTTTGGCGGCGCACTGCATATGACACCCGAACTTATTGATTTCATTTTGCATTGGGAAATGGAAGCATACAGACAAAAGGTGAATAAGTAAATACAGCGGTAAGCATGGAAAAAAAGCACATAATCTCGTGCTGCAAAACACGCCGAATCCTACAAAATCAGCTGTATTACGTTGTGTAATACAGCATTAAAAACCGCTCAACCGAGCGGTTTTTTTGTTATCTGCTTTGCGTGCACTCCTGTGAGGTCAAATGTCGGGATAAAGCTTTCCTCTGCCGCAGCACCCTCTTGAACAAAGCCGTTTTCCACACCCAAACCCACCGCATAATCTATGAGCGCATTGTATTCCGCATCCGTTACCCTCCGCCTAAGCTCCTGCGGCAAACGCTTTTTGCACATCGGCGTATACTGGCTCATCAAGCTTAAATAAACGTTATTTCCATAAGCTTCATATACATATCTCACTACCTCTTTTGCATCCTCAAGGCAATTAGGCAAAAGCAAGCACCTCACAATTACTCCCTTTTGCAGCATACCGTTTTCATCAAACACAGCCGCGCCCGTTTGCCTCACCATCTCTTTTAACGCAGCACCTGCCGCCGCCGAATAGTCACTTACATTTGAATATTTCTTTGCAAGCGAATTGCTCATATATTTAAAATCCGTAAGATAAATATCCGCAAGTCCATCCATTATATCAAGTGAATCCTTACCCTCATATCCGCCGCAATTATACACAATCGGCAAAAAAAGCCCTCTTGCTTTCGCATCCGCAAGCGCAACGGCAATCTGCGGCGCGTAATGCGTGGGCGTAACAAGATTTATATTCGCCGCCCCGCTCTGCTGAAGCTCCAAAAAAATATCCGCAAGCCGCTCTGTCGTAATTTCCGCGCCTGCCGCTCCGCTGCTTATTTCCGCGTTTTGGCAATATACACACCCCAGCGGGCAATACGAAAAAAACACCGTGCCCGACCCGACCTCGCCCGATATGCACGGCTCTTCCCAAAAATGCAGCGCCGCCCTCGCCACCTTCAGCCGTGCACTCGCCCCACATCTTCCCACCTGCCCGTCCGCACGATTTACGCCGCACGCACATGGGCATAATTTACAATTTTTCAAATAATCCTTCATATATTGATTATATCATTTTTTGTTATCTGTAAAAGCCCTGTTTTGCATATACTGATATGTGTTATAATAATTAAAATGCAATTATTATAATTTATATTTAGGAGAAAACTATGAAACGGGAAACGTGGGGTTCTCGCTCCAATTTTATCTTTGCCGCAATTGGCTCTGCGGTCGGTCTTGGAAACGCATGGCGCTTTGCCGGACAAGTTTTTCAAAATGGCGGCGGTGCATTTTTAATACCATACATCATCGCAATTTTTGCCATTGGCATACCTATTTTGATGATGGAGCTTGCCATAGGTAAAAAGTACGGGCTCGGCGCGCCGTCATCCTTTGCCGCTATGAACAAAAAATTTGAATGGATCGGCTGGGCGGGCATTATTATAGCCTTTGTTGTCGCGGCTTACTATTCCGCGCTTATCGCGTGGGTGGTAAACTATATTTTTGCTTCCTTTACAATGGCATGGGGCAGCGACCCTGCAGGCTTTTTCAACAACTCGGTGCTTCATCTTTCCGCAAACCCGGGACAGCTTCAGGGCTTTTCCATCCCCGTACTGATAGGTCTGCTTATCACATGGGCGGTGGTAATCATTTCCATGCGCAAGGGTGTGGCAAAAATGGCGAAAATCGTAAAATGGATTGTTATTATTCCATTTGTGCTGCTCATCATAATGTGCATACAGGCTGTGAGTATGCCGGGGGCAATAGAGGGCATAAAGTACTATATAACCCCCGATTGGTCGGCGCTCGCCACCCCCGGTGTGTGGGGTGCAGCCTTCGGGCAAGTCGCGTACAGCATGAGCATTTTGTTTGCGCTCATGATTACCTACGGCAGCTTTCTCGGCAAGGACAGTGATGTCCCGCGCGACAGCATAGTCATCGGGCTTGCCGATATGGGCATAAGCCTGCTTGTCGGCTTTGTGGTGTTTTCCACACTCGGTTATCTGTCATTTTCGAGCGGGGTTGCCATCACAGACATGCACTATCAAGGTGTAATGCTTGCCTTTGTCACCTATCCGCAGGCGCTGTCCGCATTCCCCGGCGGGCAAATTACAGGAGTTGTTTTCTCCTTGATGTTCTTTATAATGTTGTTTGCGCTCGCCATAGACTCTCTTTTTGCAATTGTGCAAACGGTTTCCACCGCCGTTTCCGATAAATTCAAGCTCAAACCGCGCAAAGCGCTTTACGGCACCTGCATTGCGTGCTTTATACTCGCGCTGCTGTTTGCCACCAATGCGGGTATGTATTGGCTCGACATAGTAGACCACTTTGTCAACGAATGCAATCTGCTGCTTATGGGTGTCTTTGAAACTGTCGCCGTCGGCTGGTTCTTCGGCATCAACAAACTGCGAGAATTTATCAACTCCACCACCTCGCTCAAGATTGGAAAATGGTGGAATATATTCATTAAATTCGTATGCCCCGCGGTATTTATGGTGCTTTCCGTAAGCTTCCTTATCTCCAACATCACAAAACCATACGGAGGATATGAGCAGCAATATCTGTTTATCGGCGGTTGGGCGCTTGTTATCGGCACATTTGTGCTGGCTCTCATTATACCGCGGCTGCTCGCGCGCAAAAAAAAGAAAGCCGGTGAAGCAATACAATGAACGAAATTTGGCAAGGCGCACTGATGCTTGTGCTCGTTGCGCTCGGTATCCACTTTGTTATATATGCAAATTCACATATTCCTGTGCGGGTCATTGACCCGCAGGGGGATTTTGTTGTGCGCTATCCGCGCATTTTTCTATGGCTCGGCATAGTGTTTTTCGCGATTTTATGCTGCATCACAATGCTGTTTATCATTTGGAATGTAATTGACGCGTTAAAAATTGTTTTGCTGTCCTTTATCGCCGTCGTGGGCATTCCCGCGCTTCTTTTAGCACTTGTTTGGCGCATTAAAGTATATGACGAATTTATAGTCACCGTCAATATGTTCGGTATCAAAAAGCAAATCTATTACAAAGACATACAATATGTTCGCGTCACAAAAAACGCCTTTTTCATGGAAACTACCATCAAAAATTATCGCTTTAGCTCCAATATTATTTATCGCGAAGAGTTTCTGCAGCGCCTAAACGACAATAACGTCAACATAGAGCGCTTCTTATAACATAACACGCAACGCTGTGACCCACGGCGCTGTAACCCGCCCTCATAAACTGCCGCAAATTTTACTGCATTAAAAAACCGCCAAAGGCGGTTTTTTAACATCATACTTTAAAGCGTTTTATAGATTTCT
>JAVXIJ010000060.1:0-8430 GCA_036648415.1 Christensenella sp. | reverse complement strand
GAATTTGTAATGGGCATGGACGACAGCTTCCCTCCTATGGGCTTTAAAGGTGATAACGGTGAGCTTACAGGCTTTGACGTTGAAATGGCTCAGGCTGTTGCAGAGCACATGGGAATCAAAGTGAAATTACAGCCTATTGACTGGAAAGCAAAAGAAATGGAGCTTAACGCAGGCAATGTAGATTTACTGTGGAACGGCTACACCATCACAGAAGAGCGCAAAGAAAAAGTGTTGATGAGCGCTCCTTACATGGAAAACAAACAAGTTATCGTTGTTACAAGTGCTTCCCCGATAAAAGCGCTTACCGATCTTGCCGGCAAAAAAATCGCGGTACAGGACGGTTCATCTGCACAAGAAGCAATCAACGAAAATGAAGAACTTAAAAACTCTATTGCAGAGCAAATCGATTTTAAAGACAATGTAACAGCAATGATGGACGTTTCATCCGGGCAAACAGACGCGCTTGCGGTTGACCTTGTTGTTGCAAATTACTATCTTGCAAAACAGCCTGACCAATTCAGAATTCTTGATGAAACACTGGCACCTGAGGAATACGGTATTGGTTTTCGCAAAGGTGATGAAGACTTTATGAATGCTGTAACAGACGCTCTTGTAAAAATGAAAGACGACGGAACTATCAAAAAAATCAGCGAGAAATGGTTTGGCAAAGACGTTACAACTTTCTAAACACAAAACAAAGTATGGGTGGCGCAAAACAGCGCCGCCCTATTTTTCTAAATCTCCACCGGAGTAAATTACTATGGATAATTTTTTTAATTTAGTTGCAGAGCTTGCAAACGGTCTTGGTGTAACGTTGTCACTTTTTGCGCTCACACTTATTATTTCAATTCCGCTTGGTTTTTGGGGTTCGCAAATCAGTCTTGGCAAGAACAAAGTCGGAAAAGGAATATACAATGTATATCTAACGCTTATGCGCGGTACGCCTCTTATTTTGCAGGTGTTATTTTTATATTTTGGATTAAACCTTTTACTCACAAACATGGGCGCAGCCTTTAGAATCGGGCGGTTTGAATCCGCATTGCTTTCTTTCGTTTTAAATTACACTGCATATTACAGCGAAATTTTCCGTGGCGGCATCCAATCCTTAAACCGCGGGCAATATGAAGCTTCCTCTGTTTTGGGGCTTTCCAAAGGGCTCACGTTACGCAAAATCGTTATACCGCAGGTGTTCAAAATTGTAATTCCCTCTCTTGGCAACGAGGTAATAAACCTTGTAAAGGATACCGCACTTGTAAGCATCATAGCACTCGGTGACTTACTCAAAATGGCACAATCCGCCGCTATGCGTGAAGCATCCGTAATACCCTTTATTGTGGCGATGCTGTTCTATCTTGCAATCAATGCCATCGTTTCACTTGTGCTGAAAAAAATCGAAAAGCGCATGAACTACTACAGAATATAGCGGAGGCAAATTATGAGTATATTAAGTGTAGAACATTTATATAAAAAATTTGGTGACACAGCGGTTTTAAAAGACATCGACCTTACTCTTGAAAAGGGCGAAACCATGGCCATTATCGGTCCGTCAGGCAGTGGTAAATCCACCCTTTTACGTTGTATAAACTGCCTTGAGCGTGCAGAAAAAGGCACTATCCGTTTAGATGACATCACTATTGCACAGGAAACGAACGGCGTAACAACATATCTGTCCGAAGAAGAGCTGCGCACTGCACGGCTTCATCTCGGTATGGTATTTCAAAACTTCAATCTGTTTCCTCATCTAAACGTTTTACAAAACCTTACACTCGCACCCATCAATGTAGATAAAATTCCAAAAGAACAAGCGGAGGCAACGGCGCTTAAGCTTTTAGGCAAGGTTGGACTTTCCGCTCGCGCAACTGCCTATCCTTTTGAGCTTTCAGGCGGACAAAGCCAACGAGTCGCCATTGCACGCGCACTTGCAATGGGCCCTGACATTTTATGTTTTGACGAGCCCACATCTGCCCTTGACCCCGAGCTTACAGGTGAAGTATTGCAAGTTATAAAAGAGCTTGCCGCCGAACATATGACTATGCTTATTGTTACTCATGAAATGGGCTTTGCTAAGGAAGTTGCAAGCAATGTCGTATTTATGGATAATGGACGTATACTTGAGCGCGGCACACCCGATGAGCTGCTCGTAAATCCAAAAGAAGAACGCATTCGCACCTTTCTCAATAAACTGCTCAGTGTATAAAAAATATTTTAAGCGGAGGTTTCATCTTCCGCTCTTTTTTTTTCTGCTGTTAAGTGCTAATATATTATTATAAAACAGAAATTGGAGCGACATAATGGACATAACAAAACTTTCACAAAACTATATGCTTCGCGCATTTGATGTAGATACTAAAGGTCAATGGCAGCCATCCGCGATTCTCACCCGTATGCAGGAAATAGCTGAAGATCACGCTTCTGTTGTGCATTTTGGCAGAAAAGAACTGGTTGTTGAGCGCGATATGGCATGGATGCTCACACGCGTACATCTCGAAATGAAGCGCTATCCTAAGCTAAATGATAATATAAAGGTCATAACATGGCCCGGCAAACCATCTAATGTATTTTTCGGACGCTATACAATATTATTAGATGAAGACGGTGAAGAGCTCGGACGTGCCACATCGCTATGGGTACTGTTCAACATCAAGGACCGCTTTTTATGCCGCACCGGGGATATTGGTGACAACTATCCCTATGACCTTTCCCACGGCACCACCCTGCCCGACCCGACCAAAATCAAACTCCCTAAAAAAATGGAGCTTTTACAAACACGAACTGTCGGTTACAGTGAAGTAGATATGAACGGCCATCTCAATAACGCAAAATATGCAAATTGGATTTGTGAACTGTTTGATGATGAAATACTAAAGCATGATTCAATAAAAGAACTTAAAATCAACTATATTGCCGAAGCATATATGGGACAACACGTTGACCTTTATATGCAGGAGACAGACGGAATATATTATGTATGCGGAAAAACGGGAGATAAACGAGTGTTTGATGCTTCCGTAACTTGGAACAATCAGTGGAGGTAATATTATGACTAAACGCATTGGTATCTTAACAAGCGGCGGCGATTGCCCCGGGCTTAACGCGGCAATTCGCGGAGTTGCACGGGCAACCTATGAGCGTATGGAAGACGTTGAACTCATTGGTATTGCCGACGGATATTCCGGGCTTATCAAAGGGGACTATCGCGTTATGGACAAAAATGAATTCTCGGGAATTCTGACACTCGGCGGTACAATTTTAGGAACGGCACGTACTCCTTTTAAGGATATGCGCAAAATCGGCATAGATAATGTCGATAAAGTTGCAAATATGGTGCGAAATTATGAGAAAATGGGGCTTGACTGCCTATGCACGCTGGGCGGAAACGGCACACACAAAACCGCCAATTTGCTTACTGAGGAAGGACTTAACATCATAGGGCTTCCCAAAACAATTGACAATGATTTATGGGGTACGGACGTCACTTTCGGGTTTCACACCGCCGTTGACATTGCAACAGATGTAATTGACCGCGTACACACAACAGCAGCAAGCCATGGACGCGTACTTGTTGTTGAGCTTATGGGCAACAGAGCCGGATGGCTCACTATCTATGCAGGCGTCGCGGGCGGCGCGGATGTTGTCATTATTCCTGAAATTCCATATGAACGCGAGGTTGTTGTTGAGGCTGTAAGAAAACGTGCAGAGCACGGAAAGGCATTTTCTATTGTGGCAATCGCCGAAGGAGCAATGCGCACGGACGAATGTGAATTAAAACGCAAGGATATTCGCGAAAAACGCATTGCAGACGGTTTTACCACAATTTCTGCGCGAATCGCGCACGTTATTGAAACTACCACGGGCATTGAAACGCGCACTGTTGTCCCTGGGCACGTTCAACGCGGCGGAAGCCCCAGCGCATATGACCGCGTATTATCTACAAAATTCGGCGTACAGGCAGCAGAGCTTATTTATAAAAAGAAATTCGGATATACCGTTGCGCTTAAAAATGGTATTCTAACCGAAAACAAATTATCAGATGTTGCCGGCAAAACCAAGCTTGTGACACAAAACAGCGATATTGTACGCGCAGCGCGCAATATCGGTATCTGCCTCGGCGATTAAAAAATACAGCTTCATTATAGTAAATATGTGCAATTAAAAAACAGCGGTGCAATTTAAACTATGTGCCGCTGCTTTTTTAATCTTATTTTTACAGCTCTATTGCCCCGTAAAGCTCATTTACTCCACGAGCACGCACACCTGCTCTGCCCGCATAGCAACGTAAAAATGCCTGCGCGGTTTCCGCATTTTCCGCCGCAACAATCACAGGCTTTTTGATAAACATTCCAAGCGTAGAAACAAAGCTCCACATATCAAATGTAAGCCCCATATCTCCAAAATCCACTATCACTGCGTCAACGTCCTGCGCGTCTTGCGGAATTTCGTCCATCAAACAATAATAATCTCCGTCCTGCATTCCCTCAATAACACTTTTAGTGCATACATTCATTTTTGTTGTGCTCATGCCCTCAACCGCCACAGCTTCATATGCTGACGCCAGCATCTCCTGCGGTACAATCTTCACCTCAGGGATTATTGCCGCATCTACCGCCGTCCTAAGGGCTTTAATGTGATTAGGTCCGCTTCCGCAACACCCACCGATAAGCCGCACTCCATTTTTAATAAACTCCTGCGCGAGTCTTGCAAAATCCTCAGGCTTTTGTTTGAACACCGCCACTCCGGATTCCATTTCAGGCAATCCTGCATTTGGTTTCACGGAAATCGGCGCACCCACCGCCGCGTTCATACAGCTAATTGGCTCTATAAGGCTTTCAGGCCCGCCCGAACAGTTAGCACCTACAATCTCCGCCCCTAACGCCTTGCACACCACCGCGCACACCTCAGGCGTATTACCCGACATCGTGCGCCCATTATCAAAGGTCATACTTGCAATAATATCAGGAATGCCAAGTTCTCGTGCCGCCGTCATTGCCGCGCGCATCTCATTTAAATCAGTAAACGTTTCAAAATTAACAATAGTTATGCCTGCATCTTTAAGCGGCTTTAACTGCATTTTAAAAAGCTCCGTCGCCATATCAAAAGTCATATCCCCTGCCGGTTGAAAGAATAGACCCGTTGGTCCTACAGAGGCTGCCACCATAACGTCCTTTCCCCGCACACACTCAAGCGCTAAACGCGCCCCCTCATAATTTATCTCGTAAAGTTTATCGGCAAGCCCATGCTTCAAAAGAGATGGCTCATTTGCGCAAAATGTATTGGTTTGAATAATATCTGCGCCCGCCGCAATATATTCATTATACACCTCACATACCTTATCACTATTGGTGAGGTTCCATTCTTCTGCACTTTCTCCGCCTGTAAGCCCTTTTAATTGAAGCATAACACCCTTAGAGCCATCGTATACCAATACTTTATTTTCACATTGTAAATTCATATATTCCATCCTTTCAAGCGTGATCTCTATTTGCATTATACCGCATTCCCGATATATGTGAAACATAAATCTACTGCTTTTCACAGAAAAAAACCGACCTCACACAGAGATCGGTTTCTTATTGATTTTAAATTTTCAGCCTTTCCACAATCCATGAAGATTACAGTATGCAAACACTTCTATTTCATCTGATTCTACGTGAAACTTAGCTGCCGGCTTTTCGCCCGGCTCCAACACATGGCGTTGCATTAAATTCGGTGTTTCCACCGCAATCCATTCTATATAGTGCTCATCTGTCATAGGATGCTCCACACTTCCCACTTGAACCAAAAGGGTATCGCCCTTTTTTTCATACACCGGAATATGCTTCTCCTGTGCTGCATCCACTGTATTCGGCACAAGCTTTACCATCGGTTTACCACAGCAAACCAGTTCACCGCCGCCATCCTTTATAAGTCCTACAATATTTCCGCATAATTCACATCTGTAAAAAGCCGCTTTTTCTTTCATGGCAATTCTCCCTCTTAATTTTTCCGCGCAGAAAACATATCCACGCTTAGCATTGCATACATATAAACATTAAAAAGACAGTATAAACCACACTATCACTTTTTACCTGAAAAATATGAAATATACTCTAATTTGGGAGCATCCTGAAACAGCATCGTATGCAAGTCCATAAAATAATCATCAGTCATACTCGCAATATAATCCACCACAACTTGATTAGGCTCTTCTTTTAAATATTCTTCTTTCAACCCCGCCGCTCTCGCAAATCCGCTGAAAACATGATTGATATGGTGGCGAAATATCGGCGACCGTTCATCACCGGCAATAAAATCTTCCGACAATTTATTATAAACCCGTTCAAACATATCGTGTATAGTCGGATATGGTTCGTTTTTATCCTGCGGCTCATATATTCGTTTAGAGTTCACCTGCTTTTCATATGCCAAAGCCTCTGCATACTCCTCATCCAACTTAATATATGGCTTCGCATAGCTATTTGAAACCACGTTGGCAATAATATTATTGATAAAATCCGAATTTGTTGACCCAAGTACATTATTATTTGAAAAAGGTTCATTCATGCCGATTTTCAAAATCTGCGCGTCCTGTCTGTCTTTTCCCAAATATGCAATCACATCTGAAAGACGCACAACACACCCCTCAAGTGTCGCCGGCACGAGTTCTCCTACTGCCATATCTCGCGTGTAACATTCCTCCATCTTGCAATCAAACTCCTCAAATGCCTGCTGCGGCTCGCTTGACGCGTATAGCTGCGGTCGATATTCTCCGCTGACCCGTTCACCATTATGGCACAATATACCATCGAGCACCTGCAAGCTCAAGTTCAGCGAAAGAACCTTATCCAATATACGTGCACTATGTACGTTATGATTAAAATAACGCCCTGTATTTGCATGATAAAGCTCTGACAAAAAGCGCTCCCCCGCGTGCCCAAACGGGGTGTGCCCAAGGTCGTGCCCAAGCGCAATCGCCTCAATAAGGTCGAGGTTCAAATTCAGCATACGCCCTATATTTCTCGCGATACGCGAAACCAGCTGTACGTGCAAAATGCGCCGTGTAATATCATCATTTTTATACAATGAAAAAACCTGTGTTTTATCCGCATAACGATTAAAATAACGACAATACAGTATGCGCTCGCTATCCTTTGCAAAATTCGGGCGCTGTACACGCGCAACTTCGCTTTCCCGCCGTATTGCCTGCGTATCACGCGTTGCACACTTATACATCTCGTCCTGTCGCCTTTGAAAATCTGCTTTGACAGCCTCTTCCACTTCCGGTATAAGTTCAAGATATTTCTTTTTTGATTTATAACTCATAATCATTTCACCCTTTACAATCCTATTATATCACAAAAATATACTGCACACTTTATGAAATTATTATAAACAATCTCAAAATCAGTTTGACTGCATCATGCAAAGTGTACTAATATAAATCTCATCACACATATGGAGGTACTTACTATGAAAAAAGGTTTATTAGGAGCGTTTATAATTGCTTTATGTTCAATATTTGTTTTCGTCGGCTGTGCACCTGCCGCACCTGCGGGTGATGATCTCGTACTTGCTGTTTCAGGCACTGTATCCGAAATACAAACCACAGACGGCAACACAAGCATCACCGTTGATGGCAGTGAAAGTGATTCACAAGCGTCTTATAAACTAATGGTGCTGAATGTATCTGACAAGACACCTGTCGTTATTGACTCTAAAACTGAAAATTACACAGACGGCACTCTTTTGATTGGCGACAATGTAGAAGTCTATTTATCACCAAACACGCCGGTTACAGCTTCCGAACCGCCCATGGCAAACCCGGACAAAATTGTTGTGACCGCGCGCGCAAATGCTGCGACAACAGATGAAGTTAAAACAAATTTTGACGGCACAATTACAGAGCTTGCCAAAGACGGCGACTATCTCATCGCTTATATACGCAACGATATCGGCGGTGAAGCCACAAATGATTTACGTGCCGTAATCTCAAGCGACACAGTAATTACAGCTTCTGACGGCAAAGATGTGCTTACAATCGATAAACTCGCCACCGGTCAAAAAGTCACAGTCACCACGGATGGACGCATGACTTTTTCCATTCCTCCGCAAGCAAATGCACAAAGCATTATAATAAAAGAAACTGCCGTAAAATAAACACTGTAAATATCAAAGGGGACGCAACATTCTTGCGTCCCCTTTTTGATGCAATCCCTTATACAACAATACCATTCATATTTAGCCTTACTTATTTCCCATCAGCAAAACCATCACTGCTTTTTGCGCGTGCAGACGATTTTCCGCCTCATCAAATATTTCTTGCGCGTGTGCTTCAAACACTTCAGCCGTAATTTCCTCTTCCCTATGTGCCGGCAGGCAATGCTGCACCATCACATCAGGCTTGGCAACCGACAGCACATCTCTGTTAATCTGAATACCAGCAAAGTCCGCCCG
>JAVXIJ010000059.1:0-8496 GCA_036648415.1 Christensenella sp. | reverse complement strand
CCCGCAAGGGAGCAAGCTCCCTTGACCCGAAATGCTCCGCATTTCTAATAAAAATGTATTTGTTATACATTATATACAGCTCATTGCGGGTATGGGGCTAAACATTTAAATGTGGATGCGGGCGGATAAGCGCCCCTACAAGGGCAAAACCTCGGAACGCTGTCACAGACGGTAATGACGAGCGCCCTTACGCCTTACCCATTTTGCTTATCCTTATGAAAATAATCATATACCGTTTGCGCAACGCCCGCGGGCACACCCTTTGCCGTGCATAGCTCCTCCGCCGTTGCTTCTTTTATGCGCTTCACGCTCCCAAAATACTTTAACAGCGCACGTTTGCGCGTTGCGCCTATGCCCTCAATTTTATCCAGCTCGCCTGTGTGATGCCGTTTTTCCCGCAACGCCCTATGAAAAGAAATCGCAAAATGATGCGCCTCATCACGTATTCCTGTCACCAGCCGAAATTCAGGACTGCCCACCTTCAAAAGTATGCTTTCGCTGCTCCCGGGCACAAAAATTTCTTCCTGCTTTTTCGCAAGACTCACAATAGGTATTCCCTCACATCCCAGCGAATAAAGCGCATCAAGCGCAGCGTGCAGCTGTCCCTTTCCGCCGTCGATTATAATTAAATCGGGCATGGGCAAAAAGCTCTCATCACCGTGCAGCCCGCGCAACAACCGCCGCGTAAGCGCTTCATTTAAGGACGCAAAATCATCCGCTCCCTCAAAAGATTTTATTTTGAAATGCCGATTTTGCTTGCGGTCGGGCTTTCCGTCCGTAAAAACCACCATGGAAGCCACGTTGTCCGTACCCTGCGTGTTGGATATATCATAACATTCTATGCGCTTAAGCGTGGCGTCAATATCAAGCGCGCGCGCCAAATTTCCTGCCGCCGCTTCGCGCTGTGCCTCGCTGCCCTCTTTTATTTTGATTGCGTCATACGCATTCTTCTTCGCAAGCTCCGCAAGCTTACGATTATCCCCGCGCACCGCCTCCCTTATCTCCACTTTAGACCCGCGCCGCTCTGTCAGCCACTGCATCAAAAGCTCCGCCTCCAACGGACGCGGCAATGTGTAAATATGCTTAGGAATCCCACTTTTTTCAGCATAATATTGCTGTAAAAACTCTGTCATAATTTCCGCTGACGGCTCACCCGCATACTCAAAATAATATTTCTGCGCATATATCAGCTTGCCGTCCCTAAACAAAAACGCCTGCACCACTGCGGTTTTAATTCCATGCTCCACCGCAAACACATCTTTATCATTAAGATTCGGAAAACCCGCGCGCTGTTTTTCGCGTATTCGGTCAATAAGCGCAGCACGGTCACGCATAAGCGCCGCTTTCTCATATTCCATATTTTCCGACGCTTCATTCATCTTTCGCAAAAGCTCCTTGCGAATTGCCTGATTACTGCCGGACATCACTCCCACAACTTCCTTTACAAGCTCGCCGTATTCCGCCTCACTGATCTTGCCGGTGCACGGGCCGATACACCGCCCCATTTCATAATTAAGGCATGGGCGCTCTTTTCGCGCTATCATGCGCAAAATGTCATTGTTACAGCTCCTCAACGGATACAAACGGTAAACCTGGTCAAGCACATCACGTATTACGTGCGCCGCAATAAACGGTCCGTAATATTTTGCGCCGTCATCCTTTACCCGCCGCACCACCCCCACGCGCGGAAATGCTTCATTCATATCCACACGCACATACGGAAAATGCTTGTCATCTTTCAACAAAATATTATAGTACGGGCGAAACTTTTTGATAAGATTGCACTCTAAAATAAGCGCCTCAAGCTCGGTGTCCGTGATGATATATTCAAAATCCGCGATATGCGAAACCATCGCCGCAACCTTTGCATATTTCTGCGCTTCTTTGCGGAAATACTGGCTGACACGGTTTTTCAGCACACGCGCCTTGCCCACATATATAACCTTGCCCGCCGAATCATGCATAATGTACACACCGGGGTTCTGCGGCAAATTCTTTATTTTGTTTTGCAAATTTTCACTTAACATAACTTTATTATAACCCAATTTATAATGTAATAGTTCTTTATTTCACACAAAATTAAAAAACAAGGGGCGCCGTTCAATACAGCACCCGCTTGTCATCAAAGCCTACATATTCGCCGCTCCCGCTCACAGCCCGCTTTACTTCTCTATTTGCGCCAGCAGCGCATAAACATCTTCTTTTACAGCAAGCTCCTCCGAAAATGCGCTCGCGCTCCCCGTTGCAACGCCCATGTAAAACGCGTGCTCAAGGTCGCCTTTTTCCGCATATCCCGCAATAAATCCCGCAACCATAGAGTCCCCCGCGCCCGTAGACCCTTTTACCGTGCCTTTTGGTGCGGCACATGAAAACACCCTGCCGTCACTTGCAACCATAAGCGCACCGTCCCCCGCCATGGAAACAAGCACATTTTGCGCGCCGTCATTTTGCAAAGCACGCGCGCATTCCACGATTTCTTCACGCGTATTAAGTGTGCGGTTAAAAATTTCCCCAAGCTCATGATTGTTTGGCTTTATCAAAAAAGGTTTGTATTTCAGCGCACGCATAAGCGCCTCACCCGTTGTATCTACCACGCATTTACCCGCATGTGTGCGCGACAATATCTGTTCATAAGCGTCGGTCGTGCCGCTCAAATATCCCGCCAGCACAAGCACATCGTCCTCTTTCAATACATCGGTTTTTTCAAGAAGCGGCGCTATATCCTCAATTTTCGGTCCTTGCGCATTTAACTCGCTTTCCTCGTGCGCAATCAGTTTAACATTGATGCGCGACAGCTCATCCTTCACGTACACAAAATCAGTATCACATCCGTGCTCGCGCAGCATACGCTCAATCTCTCGCCCTGTAAATCCCGCTAAAAAACCAAGTGCCGTGCTTGCCACACCAAGATTATGAAGCACCCACGAAACATTCACGCCCTTGCCGCCGCACAAAATCCTCGCGTCGCGCACACGGTTTACTATCCCCGTCTTAAAATCGTCCACCCTCAATATGTAATCAAGCGCCGGATTAAATGTTACAGTATAAATCATAAAAACACCTCGCACATAATATTTGTTGTATATACACAAGCCTTAGCTATTCTTGCAACTCCGCCATCGCCTGCACAATATATCTGTTAGTATCCTGCCCCTGCACGCAGGTTGAAAGGGTAATAATTTTGTCATTATCCGTAGTTTCCATATTAACGGATGCCGCCGAACGGTTCTTCATTTTCGTGAGATATTTACCAAATGCGGCGGTGTCCACAAAGTTTGTTGTATATGCCTCATCGTATTCATCCACAACTCCCGCGCCGAACACCTTGTACACTCTCACACTTCCGTCCGCCAAATACACATACACCTTATCGTTTTCCTTAAAAAACTTTTCGTCCTCATACTTATGCAAATCCGCAAACATAGACCCGTCATTCATCCTATGCCCATATATCAGCGTGTTTGAATCGGTAAAATCAGGCGCGTTAGCAGAATCTATAAAAATCGCCCCCGCGCGGTTCTTCTCTTTTTCAGCATTATGCGAAATGTAATAATCGTTATCCTCGCCCTTTAGCACAGGATAATCAATGCTCGTATTCGGAATATATATCCACGCCGCTATTTCCTCATTTACCGCCCTCAACGCATCAAAATCAATCTTTCTGCCGTACGGGTCCGCCGTGCGCTCTTCCGCCGCAGCCCCCGCCGCCACCTTTCTAAGCTCGCTGTACACCTTTGTGCTCGCCATATCCTCGCTTGATATTCCTAAAATATTAACAAGCGCAAACACCGCCACCGCCGCTGCCGCCGCAATCACTATCCACATAATCACAACATTAAGCTTTTTTTTCGCCGCCTGCCGCGTGTGTGTTGTTTCGTAACCCGCGTTTTCGTCGGGCGATTCTTCCGTTATTTTTCTTACCATATCATCGCTTTCCGCATACTTCAAGCCCGCGCACTCGCAAAAATCACTCCTGCATTCCGAGCTCTTCCTCCTGCATATCCTTCACTAACCCCTTGTTATAATAATTCATCTGCTCCTCATACGCCGCCAAATCCGCAAAATACTTTTCGCGCGCGCCGCGCACCCGCTCTGTGTCCATATCCTTTACTTGTTCCTTTAAATATAACCAGCTGCGCTGAATAAACAAATTAAAATCATTTTGAAAATTATTTTCAATGCGCGCAAGGTCCTTAGAGGGCATACTTCCCTTAAACACACCGTATCTTTCATATTTTGAAAGCTCCCGCAAACAATCCTCAAGCCCGTCATAGCTGTCTATAAACTCTTTTACATCCCCCGTATAATTTGCCTTTTGCGAACATTTGCTCGCTTTATCCAGCAAATACTTGACTGTTTTCATTTCATCTTCAGTAATTTTCTTCCTAAAAAAGCCCATCCCGTCCCCCTTAAAACAAATCCATAAAGTCAAATGTTGCAAAATAATCCTGCGGCGTTTCCGCGCGGCGTATAAGCTCTGTGCTTCCGTCCTCTTTTAAAAGCACCTCCGCACTTCTAAGCTTTCCGTTGTAATTATACCCCATCGAAAATCCGTGCGCGCCCGTATCGTGTATCACCAACAAATCTCCCTTGTGAACCTTTGGCAGCATACGGTCAATCGCAAATTTGTCATTGTTTTCGCATAACCCGCCCACCACATCATATTTGTGATCGCACGGCGCAGCCTCCTTGCCCATCACCGTAATGTGATGATATGCGCCGTACATCGCGGGGCGCATAAGGTTTACCGCGCACGCGTCCACACCAATATATTCCTTATATGTGTGCTTCTCATTGATTGCGCGCGTCACAAGGCATCCGTACGGCCCCAACATAAACCGTCCAAGCTCTGTAAAAATCGCCGTATCGCCCATGCCCGCGGGCACAAGCACATCCGAAAACGCCTGCCGCACACCCGCGCCCACAGCCGCAATATCGACAGGCTCGCCCTGCGGCGTATACGGAATCCCTACCCCGCCCGAAAGGTTAATAAAGCGAATATTCGCCCCCGTTTCATCGCGCAGCGCCACCGCGGTCCTAAACAAAATCCGCGCAAGCTCGGGATAATAATCCTCTGTCTGCGTGTTGCTCGCCAAAAACGCGTGAATGCCGAAATCCGTTGCGCCGAGCGCCCTCAGTTCCTTATACGCAGTCACCGTTTGGTCGTATGTCATGCCGTATTTTGCGTCCCCGGGGTTATCCATAATTCCGTTGGCGGTTTCAAACACACCACCGGGGTTGTATCTGCAACAAATTGTTTTTGGTATCCCCGCCGCCTCACGCAACGCCTCAACGTGCGTCAAATCATCAAGATTTATAATAACATTCATCTTGCGCGCCAGCCTGAAATCCTCTGCGGGTGTATCATTTGAAGAAAACATGATGTCCTGCCCGACAAAACCGCACGCTTCACTTAACATAAGCTCCGTGTACGACGAACAATCCACCCCGCACCCTTCCTCTTTTAAAATCTTCATTATTACAGGATTCGGCGTCGCTTTTACCGCGAAATATTCACGAAAACCTTTATTCCACGAAAACGCCGCATTCATACGCCGCGCATTTTCCCTGATTCCTCTTTCATCATAAAGATGAAAGGGTGTCGGATATTTTTCCGCAATACTTTCAAGCTGCTCTTTTGTTACAAACGGTCTTTTCTCCATGCTGCTGCTCCTAAATTTCATTTATATTGTCAGGTTCAATGTACACCGCCACAAGCTCAGGCGGATTATTTATGCGTATTTTAGGGTAGCCACTCGACCCTAAACCACGGCTGATAATCATTGTGGTGCTCCCGTCCGTAAACTCGCCCTCCACATATTTAGGCATAAACCCCTGCCCGCTCATCGCAAATGCGCCTATCTTGGGAAAACGTATCTGCCCCGCGTGCGTGTGCCCCGTAAGCACAAGGTCAATGTTACGGTTAAGATACATTTGATAATATTCAGGTCTGTGCGCAAGAAAAACATTAAATCCTCTGCGTTTATCAAAAACGCTCACCGCCATGTTCACGTCCGCATCATCAAAGGAAATATCATCCATTCCCGAAATATTCACGACGCTTTCGCCCACCCTGAGCGTTTTAAAATCTCCGCCGCGAAGCACGCTTACTCCCGCCTCGCTCATTATATTCTCCACACACCCGCCGAAGTTTCGTTCATGGTTTCCCGTCACAAAATATGTGGGCGCAATCCTTGCAAGCGCGCGCGCAAATTGCATTGTGTAGCGCTCGTCCACCGACTTTTGGTTGCCGTGCGCCACCATATCCCCCGTTACCGCAATAATATCGGGCTCAATCTCCTCCACCTTTTCAAACAATCGGTCATTTTCCTGTCCAAAAACTTTTTCATGCAAATCCGAAAGCTGCGCCACCGCAACTCTGTTTTTCACCTTGTCGCTTAAAAGACCATAAGTCATTATTTGCACAGTATTGTTATTAAACATATCTAAGACCGCCTTAAACTATAATTATAGTATAAAACAAGCGCGGATTCAACAAAATACTGCTTAATCCGCGCTTCATATGTGTTAATATTTTATATGTATGTGATTAAATGCGCACGCATTTAAAGCCCATAACCTCTGCAAATACCTCAATTTCCGCAGAAACATCGCCGATACCAAGCGCATTATGGTGCTGCGGTCCTTCCTGACACCACGCATCAACAAACTCAGGAATAGGCCGCGATATTTTCAAACGACCGTTCGGGTTGCCCACGTGCAGCGTGTCCCCCTCCACAACCTCGCCTACCGTATAAACCAGCTTGAATGTATCCACGCTCGGGTCGCTCTGCGTCATGTTCAAAAGCGTAACAGGGCCTTTTTTCAGATTAAAATCTACACCCAAACCCTTGCCCGTTTTACCATGCTGAATGTCAAGATGCTGAAGCACCGGCTTGCCCTCGGAAACATTGAAATTAACAGGCCCGTCATGGCTGATCAAAATAAAATCATTGTCATAATCAATCGTATTAAATTCAAGGAACATTCCGCCCGCACCTACAAGGTCCATAAACTTCATAGCCATCGCGGTCTTAACATCCCCCTCTGTAACCCCGGGGCGCCCCATAGAAGCAAGCCGTGAGCCTGCCACCGTAGACTGCGCGCGCAGCTGTGTATAAATATCAGAAACTCCCCACCAATAATAGCCATAGCCGCTGATGTCATATTTTTTGATGATTTTATCATACACCACCGCAATCTTTGCGGATTCATACATATGCTCATCCGTAACATTCGGCTCTACCGCATAAAAATCTCTGAATTGCGCGTTCATTTCCTTTATTTCATCTTCCGTTACATTGTCATACTCTACTTTAAACTCCTCGATCTCCGGGCGAATAAACATTTTTCCCGTAGATGCCAAAAGCTTGTGGTCGTCCCCGGGCATATCCGTCATATTCGTATACGGTGCCCCGATAATTGCAAAATTAAGCTTCTTAAATTCACGCGCAACAGCGGCACCAAGCGCATCCCGTTTAATTTCCGACCAAAACCGCTCATCCTTAAGCGGCCCCGTAATCACCTTAAACGCGCGGTGCATCCGCACAAGTATGTTTGCATATTCCGATACACAGCAAATTCCGCTGTGGTGCAAAAAATCGCTTGTAGAAGCCGTTTTTAAATCATACGTCGCGTCCTCATGCGTAACCAGCAAACGTATAGGAATCTCTGTACGCAATTCACGCACCGCGGGAACTACCATCATTCCTGTGGTATAGCCGAACGGAAGTATGTACAGAATATCTATTCCGACCTGCGCAAAATGTTTTCCCGCTTCCTCTGCGCGCTCGGGTGTATCCACAAACTTTTCCAACACTACTTCTCCGACCGTGTCAAACTTTTTCATGTACCGCTCAAGCATTTTGCTCCCAATATCAAGAAACTCCGGAAATTGCGCCCAATATGCCTTTAAGCCCGTAAACATTACCCCAATCTTAGGTGTTACCTTAGGTTCTGACTTTGCCATAACTGATTCCCTCCGTTTTTACTGTTTTTTATTTAGAAATAGCGAAAAATTATATATTTTAAATCTTATATTTTTTACTAAAAATTGTTTTACAAAATACTTATATTTAATTTGCTTGTGAAATTGTATACTGTGTATAACTCTATAATATATCCTTATTTAGCAGATGTCAAAGGAATATATCGCATAAGTTCTGAATGTAAAACTATACAGCAATATAGTTAAATTGCATGAAAATGTAACATCAAAATGGTTTATATTTTACAACAAGATAGTGCAATAAATTTCTATTCCATGAAAAAAACAGGCGCATCACATATTTCCATCACCGGCACACCGTTTTCCTGTTCAAGCAAGCCGTCCATATACTTTTGCCATTTTTGCCCTGTTTCACTTTTTGTAATAATGTCGAGCGTCTTGCGGTAATCTTCCGCCTTTGTAGGGACGGACGCCCGCGTCCTTAAGACCTTGTGGCGCTGCCCGCAACCCCCCGCCCTTGTAGGGGCGGATACCATCCGCCCGTGCCC
>JAVXIJ010000058.1:6930-8553 GCA_036648415.1 Christensenella sp. | reverse complement strand
TCTTTTAGTATATCATATTTTTAGATTAGCGTCAATTTTTAGATGGTACAAGGTACTACAGTTCCAATACAAAATTTGCGTTAAAAAATAAACAGGCACTGCCTCGGACGCCCATCCGCCCGCGCAACGCCTGCACAAAACACACATTACAAAAATTACTCAACCGCTTATTCTTTTTGCATTGCCTTTACGTCCCTTGTGACCTCGCGCATCCATTTCCCGCTTTTCATGCGCACCAAACAAACCACCGCTTTAACAATCTCGTCCGACCGCAAGAAGAAATACACCACCGGAATGGACAGCCCCCACACAAACCCGCCCAATGCGCCCAAAGGCACCGCTATGCACCACATACCTATTATATCAAGGTACATTGCAAACATGGTGTCCCCACCTCCGCGGAACACTCCCACAATGCACGACATATTTATCGCATAAAACACTATTATCACCGCCGCAACAATCATCGTTACATTCAGCACGGCGCGTGTTTCCTCTGTAATGGTATAAAACCCCATAAAAGTATCTTTTAACAGCACAAACGCCACCGCAGTTATGACCGCAATCACAATATTTGCTATCACAAGCCAATTTGCGCTTGCGCGCGCGACCTCGAATTTCTTTTCGCCGATATACTTCCCCACTATCACCAGCGTCGCCGATGCCGCGCCGTAAATAAACACCGTCACAATTTGAAACGCCGTGGAAACAATGCTTACAGTCGCCACCGCCGCAACGCTCATGCGCCCCAAAATCGCCGTGTGAGCGGAAGAACCCACCGCCCACATCATTTCGTTTACAAGCACCGGCAAGGAAAATTTCATGTAATCACGGAAAATCCATTTTTCATTTTTCCATATATATTTCCATTTAAGGGTGACGCGCTTTTCCTTTTTAAGCGCGTAAAACAGCACAATTATAAGCTCGCTGGAGCGCGCAATAACCGTGCCCACCCCCGCACCTGCGACACCCATTGCGGGCGCGCCTAATTTTCCGAATATAAACACATAATTGAAAAACACATTTACACAAAAAGAAATTCCGTACACGATTACCGCGATTTTCACACGTTCCACACTGCGTATGCAGGTTACATACGCGTTCACAAACGCAAACGGCACATAGGAATACGCGACAACCCTTAAATATTGTATTCCGTATTCTATTACCTGCGGTTCGTTGGTGTAAAGCTCCATTACCTGACGCGGAAACAAAAGCACCACCGCCATCACGCAAACCCCGATAATCATTGCGATTTTTATAACAATGCCGAATATTTTTGAGATTGTTTCCTTATCTTTTTTGCCCCAATATTGCGAAATAAGCACGCACGCGCCCGATGAAAGCCCGAACATACACATCATAAACAGGAAAAACGGTTGATTTGCCACCGTTACAGCGGAAAGCTGCACCTCCCCTAAAGAGCCTACCATTATAGAATCCATGAGTCCTACGGCATATGTAAGAAGGTTTTGCAGCGCAACCGGCAACGCAATTACCAAAAACACCTTCATCATTTGTTTATTACTTATTGTTTGCTCCATTGCAGTCCTTTCAATATATAGGCGTGAGTACTATAATAACATATTCATGAAAAACCCACAAGAAAGCGCATGAAATTAT
>JAVXIJ010000058.1:3819-6830 GCA_036648415.1 Christensenella sp. | reverse complement strand
AAAAAAGCAGGAGCATCACAGACGCTGCCCCTGCCAATTACGCTCCGCCGTTTTTACCCCATATGGTATCGCGCCTTATAAAGCTTCAGCGCCATACGCGCAAACGGATTTTTTGCAATGCGCCAAAGCTTTGCTTTTTTTTCGCCCTCTGCCGCCACGCTGTCATAAAATTCTTGCTGATATGCCGGGTTTTGCAGCATCAATTGATTTGCAACCTCGCCTTTTTGCACCATACGGTAAATTTCCATCCACACCACGCGGTTTTCCCGCACGCCTTCTTCATGCAACGACAAAAACGAATTTTCGCCGTGCAAACGATATAAATACGCTGTTTCTTCTGCAAATATCGGTTCATCATACAAGCACGCCCGCAGAAAAAAATCGTAATCATGCACATATTGATAATTTTTAAAACCGCCTATGCCATCAAAAAGCTGCCGCGAAAAAAGCAAATTGCCCGTGGAAATACCCATGTTTTCCCCGACTGCCGCCGCCGCCGTAAAGCGTTTGCCCGAAAGCTTGTCCTGTATGTGCTCAAACGCCTGCGCTTGCTCGGTCGTTGCGCGCGCACCGTCCGCGCCGATACACCGCACCCGCGAAAAACTCCACATGGAACGCGCTTTTTGCATAGCGCTCATCATTACCGAAAAGCGGTTTACTTCGTATAAATCATCCGCATTAAGAATAGCGATATACTCGCCCTTTGCGGCTTCAATTCCTGCGTTTATCGTTTCATACGCGCCCAAGTTGTACTCGTTTTGTTGCACGCAAATATTCCCCGAAAACCGCTCGCGCAGCAGCGGATTTCCCGCAATTGCGCACACCTTTTCATAGCTTGTATCGGAGGACGCGTCGTCAATCACCACAAGCTCTATATTTCTATAGCTTTGCGCCGCCACCGACTCTATCGCCCGTCCGATATAACGTTCATAATTATATGACGGAATTATAACCGATATTAAAGGTTCCATTGTTTATATCTCTTTTAAATATCTTGAAACAGCGTCCTTATAGTCGGGCAAACGCTCAAAACCCGCAGCATCCAGCGACCGTTTAGACATCCGCGAGTTTGTGGGGCGCGACGCGGCGGTCGGATATTTTTTGGCATATTCCGCTGCCGTTACCGGGTTTACCTTAATGCTTTTTCCCGCTTGTTTAAATATCTCGCACGCGAAATCATACCAAGTGGTATCCCCCTCATTTGACGCCTGATAAACCCCAAACTTATGTGATTCAATAATATCGCACATAAGCCGCGCGACATCATAGGTATACGTCGGCGCGCCGTACTGGTCACACACCACCGATATTTCATCATTGCTTTGCGCAAGCCGCAGCATCGTTTTAATGAAGTTGCTGCCGTTTTTGCCGAAAACCCAGCAAATACGCAAAATATAGTAATCCGTCAACAGTTTTTGGACTTCAAGCTCCCCCGCATATTTGGTTTCGCCGTACACATTTTGCGGGTCTTTTTTGTCATCCGCCTCCCAAGGCGTGTTTTTTGAGCAGCCGTCAAACACATAGTCTGTGCTGATGTACATCATCTCCGCGCCCGCCGCTTTTGCCGCCGCCGCAACGTTTTTTGTTCCCGTCACATTAACAGCGCAGCATTTTTCGCGTTCGCTTTCCGCTCTGTCCACCGCCGTATATGCCGCGCAATGCACTATACACGTTGGTTTATAGTTCTGCACATAATCAAGCACCGCCGACGCATCGGTAAGGTCAAAATCGTCAATATCCACGCCCTTGTTTTCAATGCCGCGCGCGTCAAGCTGCCGCACCATATCATAACCAAGCTGCCCTTTTACACCTGTAACCAATATTTTCATATCATACCTCTTAAAAAATGCGTCCGCCCCGCGTTTATAAATGCCGCAAAGCAACACGTTCATTCTGTATTTTACGCAAATTTACCTGCCCGCATACATATCCTGATAATAGTTTCTATATTCGCCGTTGATGATGTTCTTCCACCAATCCTCATTGTCAAGATACCACTTAACCGTTTGTTTAATGCCCTCATCAAAGGTTGTTGTGGGCTCCCATCCAAGCTCATTCATCATTTTTGTAGGGTCTATCGCATAGCGCATATCGTGCCCCGCACGGTCTTTAACGTATGTAATGAGGCTTTCGGGTTTATTAAGCTCTTTTAAAATTGTTTTTACAACCTGCAAATTCGTGCGTTCATTGTGCCCGCCGATGTTATAAACCTCGCCCACGCGCCCGTCATGGATTATGCGGTCGATTGCCGCGCAATGGTCGCGCACATACAGCCAATCGCGCACATTTTCGCCCGTACCGTAAACGGGCAGGCTTTCGTTTGCAAGCGCGCGCGAAATAATGAGCGGTATGAGCTTTTCGGGAAAATGATACGGCCCGTAATTATTAGAGCACCGCGAAATGGTGATCGGAAGCCCAAATGTTCTGTTGTATGCCTGCACCAAAAGGTCGGCGCTCGCCTTGCTTGCCGAATACGGCGACGAGGTTTTTATAGGTGTTTCTTCGGTAAAATAAAGGTCGGGGCGGTCAAGCGGTAAATCCCCGTACACCTCATCAGTAGACACCTGATGATAACGCGTTATCCCGTATTTACGGCACGCATCCATCAGCGTTTGTGTTCCGATAATGTTTGAACGCAGGAATATACCCGGGTTTTCAATTGAACGGTCAACGTGCGACTCTGCCGCAAAGTTTACAACCACATCCGGGTGCTCTGCTTCAAACAATGCAAAAACGGCATCTCTGTCCGCTATATCCGCCTTAACAAAGGTCACGTTTGGCTTATCTAAAACATCCTTCAATGTTTCAAGGTTGCCCGCATACGTCAATAAATCGAGCACCGTCAAGTCATATTCCGGATGATTTTCCAGCATATGAAACACAAAATTGCTGCCTATAAACCCCGCTCCGCCTGTAATAAGTATTTTCATAAATTTATAACTTCTCCTATTCATAGCTTGTCTTCTTTTTTCTTTAGAAAAAGAAAAAAGAAGCAAAAAAGAAATCAAACT
>JAVXIJ010000058.1:0-3719 GCA_036648415.1 Christensenella sp. | reverse complement strand
CTTGTCTTCTTTTTTCTTTAGAAAAAGAAAAAAGAAGCAAAAAAGAAATCAAACTAACATAATTTACACACTATTTCAAAACCACAATTTTCATACCACTTTTCTTTAGAAAAAGAAAAGAAGCAAAAAAGAAATCAAACTGACATAATTTACACATATTGCTTTAAGAACCACAATCTTTATACTTCTTCCCTTTAAAAAAAGAAAAGAAGCAAAAAAGAAATCAAACTGACATAATTTATATTACTTTAAGAACCACAATTTCCCTACCGCTTCCCTTTATAAAAAGAAAAAAGAAGCTAAAAAGAAATCTAACTGACATAATTTACATACTGCCTCAAAAATCACAGTCGCTGTCCGCGAGCAACGGCGCTTTCAAGTCTTTTTCCGACAGTATCGGGTTCGCTATTCCCCAATCCACCCCTATTTCAGGGTCATCAAAACGTATAGAGCGGTCGCATTGCGGCGCATAGACCGCGTCCACCTTATACTGCACCTCTACATCATCGCTAAGCGTCACAAACCCGTGCGCCATGCCCTTCGGCATAAAAAACTGTTTTTTGTTTTCCGCCGTAAGCTCCACCGCATACCATTTTTTATATGTCGGTGAATTTTTGCGAATGTCCACCGCCACATCAAGTATTCTGCCGCGCGTACACCGCAAAAGCTTGGATTGCGCCATCGGGTTTGTTTGAAAATGCAACCCGCGCAGCGTTCCCTTTTGCGCCGAATATGACTGATTGTCCTGCACAAATTCGCAGGTTATGCCCATCGCTTCAAATTTCGGCTTGCTGTACGTTTCCATAAACCATCCGCGGTTATCCCCAAAACAATCCATTTCAACAACTACAAGCCCGTCAATGCCCGTTTCTATCCTTTTCATATATCAAGCACCTTCCCTTTCGCCACAGCGTGTAAATGCTGTCCATAAGACGATTTGCCATATTTTTTAGCGCTTTTTGTAAGCGTTTTACTGTCTATCCAGCCCTTGCGGTACGCGATTTCCTCCGGCGCAGACATCACTATCCCCTGCCGCTTTTGCAGCATACGCACAAACTCCGCCGCCTCTATAAGCGAATCAAACGTGCCTGTATCAAGCCATGCATAGCCCCTGCCCATAAGCTTCACGTCCAAATCGCCCTTTTCAAGGTATACGCGGTTGAGGTCTGTAATTTCAAGCTCTCCGCGCGCGCTCGGCTTTAGCTCTTTTGCATACTTCACCACGCGGTTATCATAAAAATAAAGCCCCGTTATCGCATAATTCGATTTTGGTTTTTTGGGTTTTTCCTCTACCGAAAGCGCCCGTCCCTTTTCATCAAAATCCACAATCCCGAACCGTTCGGGGTCATCCACATAATACCCGAAAACAGTGGCGCGATTTTCATTTGCGACTGCCTCCGCCATAAGCTGCGAAAGTCCGTTGCCATAGAAAATATTGTCGCCCAAAATCATCGCACAGGTATCATCCCCGATAAATTCCTCGCCCAACACAAACGCCTGCGCAAGGCCGTCGGGTGACGGCTGAACCTTATAGGAAAGCGAAATCCCGAACTGTGAGCCATCTCCCAGCAAATTTTCAAACCGCGGAAGGTCCACAGGCGTCGATATTATAAGAATATCTTTTATGCCCGCCAGCATAAGCGTAGAAAGCGGATAATAAATCATCGGCTTATCGTACACCGGCAAAAGCTGTTTACTGGTCATAATTGTCAGCGGATAAAGCCGCGTGCCCGAACCACCCGCAAGTATAATTCCTTTCATAATAACCCACCTCTTTTTCAAAAGTTTTCTTCATCAATCATATTATTTCAGACGGGCAGTGTCAACCTTCCCGCCGCCATTTCCAAAAATACTTGAACATCGAACATATATGAATCATAAGATAACGCAGACTGTGAGCGCTTGTGCGCGAATAATCATGATACACATACGCATATGGATAAAAAACCACCCGCGCTGTTTTCCTTATGGTGCGCGTCAAATCCGCGTCCTCAAAATACATGAAATAACGCTCATCAAAACCCTGCACAAGCTTTAAAAGTGAGGTGCGCACAAACAAAAAACATCCCGTCGCAAATTCTATGTCCGTGACCTCCGATAGGTTTTCACCTATCATCTTATACTCCGCGCGCGCATGCTCAAAACGCTTGCCGGGCATGCGGTTAGCCACTAAATATTTCAGCCGCGGCGTGCGCTTAGGAAGATTTTGCGGTGCATCGTCCATATAATGTATCGCGGGTGTGCACATCCCGATTTCCGAGTGTTCACGCATAAATGTTGTAAGCTCTGTAAGAATATCGCTGTTTAAAATGATGTCGGGGTTCACTATTGCGTGAAACTCCGATTCAATAAACGGCAGCGCAAGATTGTGCCCCGCCCCGAACCCTATATTTTTGTCACTGAAAATCACACTCACCAACGGGAACTCATCCGCTAATTTGCCGGCGCTTGAGTCCTTTGAAGCATTATCAATTAAATATATTTTTACGCGCACGCCATGCGTATATTCCAGCACAGACGCAATCGCTTTTTTCGCTCTGTCGTAATCATTATAGTTTACAATGCTGAGCGTAACATCATATTTCAATCGTATGCCCTCCGCAGGCTTTGTTTTATTAAATACTGTTTTCTTATTATATCAAGAAAAGCACTTTTTTTCTATGGTTTTTTACATATATGATGTATTGCGCATTGTTTTCATAACGTGTATAATTAAATTATCATATTATAAGGAAGAAATCCTATGCCAAATAAAAATACCGACGCTCAAAAGAAAAAAACATTGGGCACTGTTATAACAATTGTCGTTATTACAATTGCGCTTATTTTGTTTGCATTTTTTATGATGAATATGTTTGATGTGCGCATATCCGATTTGGAAAACAATGCCGCTTATCACGATCTCGCAGTGAAAAACTTTGAAAAATCAAAGGCTTCGCCGGATACTATAAAAGAAATGTTCGCGGGCTTGCAAAAAGCCAACACCGGCGCTGTCGCGTGGATTGATATTCCGGGGACAGATGTCAGCTATCCTGTTGTACAAGGGGATGACAACGAATATTATCAAACTCATAACTATTTCGGCAAAGAAAACCGCGGCGGCGCAATTTTTCTCAGCACAGAGGCTTCGCCCGCTTTCACCGATGCCAACACCGTGATTTTCGGGCAGGCTATGAATGACGGTTCCATGTTTTCAGAGCTTAAAGAATACCAAGACAAAGCGTTTTTTGATACGCATAACAGTATCATTGTTTATTTGCCGGATGGTTCAACCAAAACCTATACGGTGTTTGCCGCATATATTGCATCAGACGAGGACACGTCTTTTACAAATTCATTTGAAAATGAAGAGGAATTTAACAAGTATGTCGCGGCAATGACAGCACTTTCACAAAACAGCACCGATACACTTCCAAACGGCAATAGCATTATCACCCTTTCCACTTGTGAAAAAGGCGCAGATACCGCAAAATATGTCGTGCAGGCAGTGCTGCAACAGTAATGCGCCCGCGTCCTTAAGACCAAGACCTTAGGGCTCCGCCCCCGCCCTTGTAGGGGCGGATATTATCCGCCCGCGTCCTTAACGACCAAGACCTTAGGGCTCCGCCCTAAGACCCGCAAGGGAGCAAGCTCCCTTGACCCGAAATGCTCCGCATTTCTAATAAAAAAATATATGGGTTATACATTATATACAGCTCATAACGGCTATAAATCTAAGC
>JAVXIJ010000057.1:0-8586 GCA_036648415.1 Christensenella sp. | reverse complement strand
ATCTATTGATACATATGCGGAGCTTGTACCATATCTTAATCAAGATATAGCTCAAGTGCTTGTGTTTGCTTACAACTATGATTATGACTGGACATTTGATTACTTAACAGGGCATTGGTCTGATGGCGATTACTATTTTGATATGTATAACAATCAATCTACTTTATCTGATATTCCGTTGGTTAACCCTTCCTCTCAATATTATGATATAACCGAAGATGGTATATATATGCACGGCGATGCCAAGTGCTTCAAATTTGATATTATAGATGCAAATACAATGGATATTTATGCATACAAAAACAACCAAATCTATCATATGAGCAGACAATGAAAAAGCTGCATGCTGCGTGGCAAAACCCGCCTTTGTAGGGGCACTTATCCGCCCGCAAGACCTTAAGACCTCAAACCTCGGACCTCAAACCTCGGAACTCACACCCCTACAGCGCCTGTGCAAAATGTGCGATTACTTACTTAATTTCTTCACTAACTCTTTCGGCAGCATTGCCTCAACGTGTATGCCATCCGTTTCATATTCAATAACATTTTGTTTTCCGTAACGGTTCACAAGTGCCAGCAAATCCCCACGCTCATAGCCTATCACGCCATCAAATTTCACAAATACAGGTGCAAGCTTCTTTGCCGCCAGCGCAAGCAGCGCCTCAATGCCCTCTCCCGTTTTTGCCGAAATATACACAACATTCTCGCTGTTTTCGGGTATTTCTTTTAGCTTATCCGCCTTATTCATCACTATAATCTTTGGCTTTTCCTCTGCTCCTAAAGAAATCAGCAGTTCGCTAACCACTTCCATTTGTCGCTGATGATTCGCATTTGCGGCATCTGTCACGCACAACAGCAAATCAGCGCGCGTCGCCTCCTCAAGTGTGGAACGAAACGCACTTATAAGGTCATGCGGCAGCTTTTCTATAAAGCCTACCGTATCCGTAAATACAGCTTCGCCCATGTTTGCAAGCTCTACCTTGCGTGTCACAGGGTCAAGCGTTGCAAATAATTTATCTTCTGCAAGCACTCCCGCGCTGCAAAGAGCGTTGAGCAAGCTTGACTTTCCTGCATTTGTATAACCCACCAACGCAATTTCCGATACATCATTTTCTTTGCGCGCAGCCCGCCTAAGCTCTCGCTGCTCCGCCATTTTTTCTATTTCCTGCTGCAATTCAAAAATGCGTCTGCGGATTCTGCGGCGGTCAACCTCTATCTTTTTTTCGCCCGGCCCGCGAGTTCCGATTCCGCCCCCGAGGCGCGACAGTGAAACGCCCTCACCCATAAGCCGCGGAAGTGTATATTTAAGCTGCGCAAGCTCTACTTGCAAGCTTCCCTCACGCGTACACGCGCGCGCCGCAAAAATATCAAGTATCAGCATTGTGCGGTCCACAACCTTAACGCCTAATATTTCTTCAAGATTTCTTGTTTCAAGAGGTGTCAGCTCATCATTAAAAATCACCGCGTCTGCGCCGCACGCCGCAAGCTCCAACGAAAGCTCCTGCGCCTTACCTTTTCCGATATAGTACGCCCTATCGCGTTCGCGATTCTGCGTCACAACAGAAATCGCCTCGACCCCTGCCGTCTGCGCAAGCCGCCTTAATTCCTCCATGCTTTCGCTTTGCGCATTGAGCCCTACAAGCACCACGCGCTCTATGCTTTGTTCGGTTTGCTTCATGCTTACCAATTCACTCACACGTTCGGTCACCGCCGCGACCTCCTGCATGAGCGCAAGCTGCGGAATGCGGTGCAGTCTAAAAGGCCCTGTAAGCTTTACCTCATCAAGCTTATCCCCCAAAAATCCAACACACATAGCCGTTGCTTTACTGTTTTTTACGGAAATTGCTGCCATTGCATCAAAGCGCGTGGAAATAAGCGACCCAATATCAACATTTGAAAGCATCGGGCTGCCGTTCGGGTGCGTATGTAACGCGCGAATGCCCGAAACCCCCGCCGTCCCGCGCCGTATGCGCATATAAGGAAGCTGCACGCTGCGCGCATCCCCCACCGATACATCAAGCACTTTTCCGCTGCGCGACAAAAACACAGAAATTTCTTTTCCGATTATTTCGGTTAAACGCGCCAGTTCTTCTAATAATTCGTCGGACGCAAATTCCTGCGGATTCATTTTGTATTCATACAATTTTTTTATTTCTTCTAATATGGTGTCTTTTATTCCACCGACATTTCCATGTAATTCATTCATGCTTTAATTATACCAAAACAATGACCGATTTACACCATTTCGCGTAACAATTCATAAATAAAATACCCGATGAAAAACATCCACCGGGTATCACATTCTCAATCGCTTATAATACAGACGGAATATCTATGCCGAGGTATTGCGCCATAGCGTCGGCAATCAACTGATGATCCTGCTCGTGGTCAAGCGCAGAAACCATTACAAAGCCCACCGCAGCTCCTGCTTTATCAAATATCGGGATGCATCCGCCGCACAGCGCATAATTTCCATCATTGTCGCACCACGCCTCCCGTTTTCGTACACCGTAATGTATTTCCAAAAATGTACGCAGCGAGCTGATTCTTGTAATAGAGCAGGTGTTAAATTTCTTTGTCATCCAATACTCATTTTCCAATGACGACTCATCCATCATGTGCGAAAAAAGCACCGCTCCCTCCGCAAAAATACGTATTGCCACGCCGTGCTTATATTTCGTTTTTGCAAGCTCCGCAATTTTTTGTCCGAGCCCAAGCGCATCATCCCGCCTAAACTCATCAAAACGCAACAGTTCCTCTTGTTTTTTTACAATTTCTATCCACTCTTTTTTTGCCGCCAACATTTTTTTATTCCCTTTTTCGATTGTTTTTATGTAAACATTGCCTTTGCCCGTTCATAAATCGTTTCCGCCTGCGGCACTGCAAGTGCTTCAAGCTCTTTTGTAAACGGAATAGGCATATCCTCACCGCCGAAACGTTTTATCGGTCCTTTTAGGCACGAAAACGCCTCACTGTCCGCAATTACCGCCGCAATCTCCGCGCCCACGCCGAATTTCTGCACACCCTCGTGCACAATAAGCACCCTGCCGGTTTTTTTAACAGACGCAATAATCGCTTCGGTGTCAAGCGGATATAACGTCCGCAAATCCAGAACCTCTGCGTCTATTCCGTCCTCCGCCAATTTCTCTGCCGCCGACAACGATTTTTGCAGCATCATTGAATAGCTTATGATTGTCAAATCTTTTCCCTGTCGTTTAACATCCGCCTTGCCGATAGGCAGCAAATATTCCTCGTCAGGGACTTCGCCCGTTGTTTGATAAAGCAGCTTATGCTCAAAAAAAATCACCGGATTATTCTCGCGAATTGCCGATTTCAGCAGTCCCTTTGCATCATACGGTGTAGAGGGCATCACGACCATAAGCCCCGGAACATGACAAAACCACGCTTCAAGACTTTGCGAATGCTGCGCCGCCGCGCCTGTTCCGCTCCCTATGGGCGCGCGCATCACAAGCGGCATCGTCACCTGTCCGCCGAGCATAAAACGCTGTTTTGCCGCTTGATTACATATTAAGTCCATCGCGCAGGTCATGAAATCGGAAAACATAAATTCCACCACCGGGCGATACCCCGCCATTGCCGCGCCGACGGCAAGCCCTGTGAAGCCGCCTTCCGAAATGGGCGTATCCATTACTCGCTCCGCGCCGAACTCTTTTAACAGCCCGCGCGTAACCCCGAATGCGCCGCCGTACACGCCCAAATCCTCACCCAGCAAAAAAACCTTATCATCACGTATAAGCTCTTCACGCAGTCCCTCACTGATTGCCTGTGCATATGTTATATTACTCATCAGCATTCTCCCTCAGCAAACACAAGCTTCTTTGCTTCGTCCATAGAAAGCGTTTCCGCCGCCTGCGCATATTCCAGCGCGTGCGCACACTCGCGCCGCACATACGCACGAATGCTTTCTATTTCTTCACTGCTTACACCATTTTTCAGCATATATTGTCCAAAAGTCTTAATCGGGTCTTTCTTTTTCCACTTTTCTTCCTCTTCGCGCGTCCTATACAGCCGTTTATCACTCTTAGAATGCCCTAAGTAACGATAAGTTTTGGCTTCAATCAACGTTGGGCCATCCCCACGCCGCGCACGTTCTGCCGCCTGTTTAACAACGTCTGTTACAGCCAACACGTCCGTCCCGTCCACAATTACCCCCGGAATACCATACGCCTTTGCACGCTCGGCAATATCCGAAACCGATACACTCTGCGAAACGTGTGTAGACATTCCGTATAAATTATTTTCACACATATAAATTATAGGAAGCTTCCATAACGCCGCCATATTAAGCGCCTCATGAAACAACCCCGAATTAGAAGTTCCGTCCCCGAAATAATCGAGTATCACTTTATTGCTTTTATCTTTTTTTATGGCAAGCGCAACACCCGTAGCCATTGGAATTGACGGCCCCATAATGCCATTTGCGCCAAAATTCCCCGCCGACATATCTACAATGTGCATAGAGCCGCCGAGCCCTTTGCAATATCCCTCTTTTTTTCCGAACAATTCACACATCATAAGCGCCACGTCAGCGCCTTTAGCAATACAATGCGCGTGCCCTCTGTGACAGCTCATAATGCAATCGTCCGCCTGAAGCGCGTTTACACCGCCCACCGCCGTCGCCTCTTCTCCCACCGAAAGATGCGTCGTTCCGTAAATCATTCCCGCTTTAAACAACTCGTTTACGCGTTCTTCAAAAGTTCTTGAAAGATACATTTTGTAATATATATTGTGCATTTCCTTTTTGGTTAAATTCATATTTCACCTTCTGCCAAGCTTGCTCCCGCACTCACAACTGTTTGACAGCTCTTTCATCTATTCGCCGCGTCCTGTGGCGCAACAAATTATATTATAACACATTACGTGATAAAATTTTCTGTATAGTCACATTATTTTCATATAATTGTACACAAAAACCGCAAAAAACAAGATTTTTTGCTTAATACAGTACAGTATTCTGATAAAATTCACATCCGAAGCACTGTAACTTATTTACTTTTTCATTCATCCGCAAAGCGGTAACCGACACCGACCTCCGTCATAATATAACGCGGGCGGGCCGTATCGCTTTCAATTTTGCGCCGTATATTCGCCATAAATACGCGCAAGGATTGTGAGTCCTCCGTATATTCATATCCCCACACCTGCTTATTTATAAAGCTGTGCGTCAGCACCTTTCCCTTGTTTTCCACCAATAAATTGAGCAGCTTATATTCAATGGGCGTCAAATGAACCTCTTGCCCGTCAACACTTACGCGCCGCTTTTCAAAATCTATTATGAGTGCATCCATGCGAAACTCCGCTTTGCCTGCCGGCTGCGGCACACGCTTTCTCAAAGCCACACGCACGCGCGCCAAAAGCTCCCCAATACTAAACGGTTTGGTAATATAATCATCCGCGCCTGCGTCGAGCGCCTCTACCTTTTCGCGCTCCTGCCCACGCGCCGAAACCACAATAATCGGCACATCCGACGCATCGCGAATCTGATGCAAAACCTCTATGCCGTCAATATCGGGCAGCCCCAAATCAAGCAATATTACATCCGGATTATTCGCAAGGGAAAGCGAAATTCCGTCAAGCCCGTTTTGCGCCGTCACAAGTCCATATCCGCTTGTTTTGAGGGAAATACTCAAAAAATTAAGTATTGTCTTATCATCCTCAATCACTAAAATCCGTGCATTTTTCATGCTTTTCCCTCATTTCATAGGCAGCGCAAACCGAAAGGTTGCTCCGCCATTTTCGTTGTTTGAGGCGGCAATCACCCCGCCGTGTGCTTCGACAATAGACTTGCAAATGCTAAGCCCAATGCCCATGCCTCGCTTAGAATCCTCCGCACCCGCAGGCGCAGTCACAAAATTATCAAATACCTTATCAAGTATGCTTAAATCAATCCCTCCGCCGTTATCCGATACCTCAAACACCATATAATCGTTTTCTTGATACGCGCTCAAATCAATTTCTGCCTGCGCCGGAGTGTATTTTATGGCATTATCAAGAAGATTGACCAGCACCTGTATAATGAGCCGTCCGTCCATAGGAACTTCCGTCACATTTTCCGGGATATGCGTTCTGATATTCTTATCTGTTTTGATTTTAGCGGCGCGCCCGTACGCCTCGCTCACGATGTCGTCCACAACCTCTGCCTGCCGCTTAAGTACAAGCTCTCCGTCAGAAATGCGTGTCATATTCAACAGGTTTTCCACCATATTATTCAGCCACAGCGCATCATTTCCAATACCGTCCACCAAGCTCAAAAGCTGTTCATTTGAAAGCTCTCCGAGGCTTCCGCTGATAAAATCCGCCGACCCCGCAATGCCCGTAAGCGGTGTCCTGAGATCATGTGAAATTGCGCGCAAAAGGCTGTTTCTGAGCTGTTCCTTTTCTATCTTTACCTTGCTTTCTTCCTGCTTACGATACAGCGTTTCACGCTCCATTGCTTCTGATATTTGCGAAATCACCATGCGTATCATGAGCATTTCATCAGCCGTAAGCGCTTGCTGTGCACAGTGAATACCCGTCACGCCGAATACATTGCTGCCGCTGCGCAAGGGAATATAAAGCCACGTTAAATGCGAAAAATATTCTGTGCCGTTGCCGCACGGCTTTACGTTTTCAAAGCACCATTTTGCCGCCGTGTTATCCTCTGCGCCTTCCATGCTCGCTGCGCGCTCAAGGTCGCTGCCTGTGTAAATAATACACTTGTGCGGCTGCATTTGAAGAAGCCCCGCAAGTCCGTGCGTAACTATATTATCCATTCCTGATACATTTAAAAATTTCGTGCTGATTTCGTAAAGCGACGCCATTTGCTTTTCCCTGCGCCGCGCATCGGCGATATGCCTGTGCAATTTATTTGTGAGCACACTCACAATAAATGAACCTACAAGCAATATAATAAGTGTCACGATATAATTTGGGTCGTATACCAAAAATGTCATTGTCGGCGCTGTAAAAAAGAAATTATACGCAAAAACACTGACCACCGACGCGACAATTCCGTACACAAGCGCACCCGTCACCACCGTAATCAGCAGCACGCCTACAAGATATATCATAGATATATTCTCTGTACGCAGCTTCGCCACGCTGAACAAATAGCCTATCAGCGTACACCCAGCCAATATCCCTGCCGTTTTTAATATATTAAGCAAAATTATTTTTTTTCGTGATTGTTCTGTTTGCTTTTCCATTGTCTGCGCCTCTTACATTTATTTTAGACCTTATATTTAAAATCGCAACCTTTTAATTTTGTTCTTCTTTACACCTTAAGTCTTCCTTTAGTTTTTCGCGTGCAAGCTCTAAGTTGTGCTTTAACTGCTCATCCGACAGCCTTTGACGCTCAAGCGCCATTGCAACTTGCGATGCTATCATCCTTAAAAGCATACGCTGGTCCTGCGACAACAGCCCTTTTTTACACGACACTCCCATTACCCCTAAAACTGTACCCTGCGACATTATCGGCATATAAAACGCCCCCGCGCCCATCAGCGTATCCGTGCCCGCTCCCGCGCGTTTTTTGTTGAGCAGTACCCATTTTGCCACGGCTTTTTCATCATCACTGAGCAAAAAAGACGCATCCGCATCATATTCCGTTTGCCACAGCATTCCTTGAATATTTGTGTTCTGCATATAAAAAATAACAGAACGCTCAAGTATTCGGGAAATATATTCATTGATTGTGGATATTATACCATTAAGTCCGCGCGTTACAAGCAGCTTTTTGCTGATTTCATACAAAATCTGCGTGCGCTGCTCTAAAAATCCAAAATCCTTAAGTTTTTTCTGCCGCCCGCGCGGTTTAAATGTGCCTGTATTTACAGGGTCGGGAATGATATGTATCTCTGCATTTCTTACACGCGCGATAAGCTCGTCCTCAAAATCCTCATGAAAATATTCCCTGAGCCGTCTTTTTCTGCGGCTTTTGCCTATGATAATGTTTGTAGCGCCTGTAAGGTTTGCATATTCAGCCACTACCGCCACAACATTTTCGCCGTACATAGTCACAACATCCGCTCCGAGCTGTTCGGCAAGGTTCATATTATCACGCAGCAGCTTGCCCTGTTCGGGGGTAAGGCGCGCGCGCGTTTCCACATATACAGCCTCCCATTTTGCATGATATGCCTCTGACATACGCGCTCCCACGCGAATATTTTTTGCAGAAGAGGGTGACGGGGAAAGCAGCACCAACAGCTTCGCTGTTACACGCTTTTCCTCTGCGCTGCCATCTCTGCCGTATATCCTGTCGGCGGTGCGCCGCATGGAAATTTCGCGCAGTGTGCTCAAATTCTGCCGCGTGAAAAAGTTATTCATCGCCGTCATTACGCGCTCCGGACGATATATTTTCCCGTCCTCGAAACGCTTTAACAGCTCCTCCGGCTCTATATCCACAAGCTCTACCCTGTCCGCTTTATCAAATATATAATCCGGAATCCTCTCCTGCACCTCTATATGCGTGATGTCTTTTATCACATCATTCAGACTTTCCAAATGCTGAACATTAACTGTTGTATATACATCAATCCCTGCATTCAGCAACTCTTCCACATCCTGATAGCGCTTTTTGTTGCGCAC
>JAVXIJ010000056.1:0-8648 GCA_036648415.1 Christensenella sp. | reverse complement strand
GAGGTCTTGACCTTAGGGGTTAGGGGCAGAGCCCCGAGGTCTTGACCTTAGGGGTTAGGGGCAGAGCCCCAAGGTCTTGACCTTAGGGGTTTGGGGCGGAGCCCCAAGGTTTAGGTTTTTGGGTCGCGGGCGTCGCGCCCCTTCAAGGGCGTGGGGGATAGTAAGGTTGTGCTGCGTTTGACATTATTATTGCCTTGTGGTATGTTTTGAGCAAGAATAGAGCCTTCCGCTATTATCTTCTGACCACCATTATCGGTGTAGGCTGAGTGCAGGGGCTCTATTTTTGTACGCTTGCGCAGATTGTTTAATGCTTTTTGTCATAAATATAAATACACGCGACAGTTCCGTGTCCATAGTTAGAGCGGAAATACAATCCGGAATATTTGGAAAAATATAGCTTTATGCGTTCATCTACATTTTTGACGCCCACACCGCTCAAGCTGTTGTCGGAAATGTGCTCGCCTTTTAAAATGCGGTCAAGTTCATCGGGTAAAATGCCAATGCCGTCATCGGCAACTTCAATGAGCACGTAGTTTTTATAGCGGAAGGCATAAACAAAAAGTGTGCATTTTTTGCCCGAGGGCTTGATACCGTGGTAGATTGCGTTTTCTACTAATGGCTGTATGATTAGTTTGGGGACGTTAAAGTCCTGCACATCTGCGGTAACATGAATTTCATAATTAAAGTAATTTTCATAGCGAATTTTTTGAATATGCAAATATGTATCGGTGTGCTCAAGCTCTTGTGAAAGCGGGACAATATCTGCACCGCGCGAGAGGGACAACCTGAAAAATGAAGCGAGCATATACGCCATTTCGGATGCGCCCGCAGGGTTTGCTTCCGCCATCCAAACTATTGAGTCGAGCGTGTTGTATAAAAAATGGGGATTTATTTGTGCTTGCAAAGCGGCAAATTCCGCCAGCCGTTTTTGATTTTCGGTAGTGGAAACATCAGAAATAAGTTGCTTTATTTGCGCAGTCATGCGGTTGAAGCCACCCCCGAGTTCGCCGATTTCATCGTTTGCACCGGTATCAAATTTGACATCAAAATTCCCTGATTTAATGTAGGACATATGATTTTTGAGCTTAAACAGACGCTTAAAGACGTTGGAATTGATGAAAAATGACAGCAGCGCAGATACCACGGCGGCAACGATTATACCGAGAAAAATCTGTGTGCGGCGCAGCGTAATGGCGGGAGCGTTAAGCTGTGCATAGGGCACAACGCCCACTACATACCAATCTGTTTTTGGCACGGATTTTGAGAAAACAACATTTTTGACGCCGTTACTGTTGTTTGCCGTAAAAGATGAATTGCCCGATAAAATTGCGTCGGTGTATACATGATCGGGATATGGGACATCTTCATTAAGCGGAAAATCAGTATCGGGATAGTAGATATATTCGCCTTTTGAATTGATTATGTAAGAATAGCCGTTGCCGCCAAGTGAAATATCGTTGCAGACAGCGGCTAAAGAATCTATGTTAAGGTCAATGAGCACAAGCCCTACCGGAGGCACCCCGGGAGTTACAATAATAGGCTTGAGATAGGAAATAACAGGATGTTCTGCGCCTAAAAGATAAGCCGGTATATGCGGCGGCAAAAAGGATGCCTTTTCCGGAGTTTTCAGCGCATTTTTGTACCAGTCCTCGTTGCGAAAATCGTAGGATGTGAGCAGCGGGGCAGTGGAGTTGTTTGCATAATATTCATGGCGGTCGGCAATGATAGTTACGCATGCTATGTTGTCTTGCGCACTGCACAGATTGATTAAAAACAGACGGATGGATTCCATTAGCTCATAATAGACAGAGAAATTTGTATCTGTAGAGGCGGTGGTAAGCAGAAAATTAAGCACATCTGATTGCATAGAGGATACGGTGGCGATATTTTCCATGGCGGACATATAGTTGCTTATATTTATGCTTATTTGTTCAAACAGCTGAAAGCTGTAATTTTTAGCATCATCAAAAGAATTACTGTATAATGTACTCCCGCTGTAAAAAGAAACAAGTAAAAATGCCGCGAAAATAATTACAAATGTAATTAGGAATACGCGGAACATCAGTGAATGGCTGCGATTGCTTTTACTGAAAAATTTCATTGTTTTTTACCCGCGAGAAGAGCCTGAGCGAAATTCTGAGGGCGTCATACCGGTGTGCTTTTTAAAGCTGTTGGAAAAATATTGCGGATCTTTATAGCCGATTTGCGCGGAAATTTCATAGGTTCTAAGCTCACTTGTGAGCAACAGCTTTTTTGCGTGCTCCATGCGTAGTTTTGTTACATAATCCACAAAGTTCATTTCGCATTTACGCTTAAAAAGATTGCTTAGATATGAGGGCGATACAAACAGATTTTGTGCAATTGCGGAAAGAGATAAGGATGGGTCGGAGTAATTTTCGTCAATATATTCAAATGCCTGATGAATAAGCCCTTTTTGTTTGCGCTTGCGCGCCGCGTCACTTGTTTGCTTGAGTTCAAACACATATGCACAGGTTATTTCTTCCAGCTCGTCAATGGTGACGGCGGAAAACAATTTGTGGTAGATGTCATCGTCAATTGCAATTTCACCGTATTCCGATAAAGAACGATGGACGTTATTGATGAAGTCGGAGCATACCAGCCGCAGATAAGTAATATCGGTGCAGTTTTTCAGACGAATATTATCAAACAGTGTAATCATGCTGTGACGCAGCACATCTGTTTGCTCATACGGAAAAATTGATGCGATTTTTTCAGACAGCGCAAAAGGGAGACCGAGCTTCATATTCCCAAGCACGGCGGTATCTATAAGTGCGTCATATACATTGCCGCTTCCGCCCACAACCTGTTGCCCCAATGCCGCGAGTGCGCTTTTGTATGATTGAGGTAAATCAGAGAGCGAGGAAACATCAACGCCTATAGCGGCGGTCGCCGTAAGTGAAAATTGGGAACTGATTTGCGTTATAGCGTCTTCAAGTTTGGACGAGATTATGTTGCGGTCGTTGCTTTCATCGGGGGAAGCGCAAACAATCATTTGTGTACCGTCATTATCAAACAAGCAAACAGATTGCTCTGCAAATAGCTTTTGCAAAATATTTTGTATGGCAAAGCAGGTGAAAAATTTATCGGCAGGGTTTTCAAGCGGAGAATGCGAAAGAAGACATACGGTATAGGCCTGCCCGTCAAGGTGGATGCCAAGATAATTAAATTGGTCGCGTATCATTTCATCGGGAAAGGATTCATACATCAGCATAAGAATATATTGCTGCCGTAAAATGGGCAGGCTTTCTTCAAGCTGCATATGTATGCGTGCCAGTTCTTTGTTTTGCGCGGCCATTGCGTCAAGCTTGAGCTTTAGTTTCTGCATAATATCGGAAAGCGCTTTTGGGCGAATAGGCTTTAGAAGGTAGTCAGAGGTTCCGAGCTGCATAGATTTTTTGGCATATGAAAATTCGTCATGCCCGGAAAGCACAATAATTGCAATGTTCGGGTATTGCGCGCGCAGCCGCTCGGAAAGTTCTAAACCATCCATAAACGGCATACGAATATCGGTAAGGAGCACATCGGGCGCAAAACCGTCATTTACGAGTGCAAGTGCTTCTTTGCCGTCACGCGCGCCCATCACTTCAAAGCCGAGGCTTGCCCAATCTATTTGTGTGATTATAAGATTTAGAAGATTGACTTCATCATCTGCAATTAAAAGTTTGTACATGAGTGCCTTCCTTTCGGTAATAATGCCTTTCTTATACCATATACATATTACAAAAAAAAGTAAAGTAATTGTGTAAAAAATTAAGACAACTTATTCAAACAGTGCAAGTTTTTATAAGTTTTCATTAAAATATTCCATTTGTTTTTGTAAAATAATGTTCTATAATTACAATCACAAAGTAAGATTGTACCAAATAAACGGCTTTGGCATCAGATTGCAAATAACATTATATATGCTGTTATTGAAACATTTTAGTAGTATTGAATTCTTGTTCGAAAATATGACCGTTATATTTCATATACAATGTGCGTTAGTTTTTTATAAATACGCAGTTTACCACAATAATGAGAAGAGAGGTAGTTTTAGCATGAGTGAAATGCCGGATACAAAAACGACTTATGCACTGGAAATGAAAAATGTTACAAAACGTTTCCCGGGCACGCTCGCGGTTGACGAGGTAACATTCACCGTTAAGCCGGGCGAAGTGCACGCACTCGTCGGTGAAAACGGTGCGGGCAAGTCAACATTGATGAAAGTCTTGGCAGGGCTTTACAATGATTACACCGGAGATATTTTGATTGGCGGTAAGGTATGCAAGCTGCATACACCCGCTATGGCAAAAGATCACGGTGTAGGTATGATTTATCAGGAGCTTAGTCTTGCGAGGTGTATCTCAATTTATGAGAACATGCTTGCGGGGCGTTTGCCAAAGAAAAACGCGCTTTTTGTGGACAAGAAGAAAGCAATCGAGGATGCGCGCAAGCTTCTTGAGAAAGTCGGGCTTGAGTATATTGACCCGACCAAAGAAATTTCAGAGATTAGCCAGTGCGAGGCACAGCTTGTAGAGATTGCAAAGGTTTTAGGTACTAATCCATCAATTATTGTTATGGATGAACCGACTTCTGCACTTTCAAGTGAGGAAGTAAAGCGCTTATTTCGCATCATAGAATCTTTAAAGCAACAGGGACTTGCAATTGTTTATATCTCGCATCATCTTCCGGAAATTTTCGAAGTTGCGGACAACATTACGGTTATGCGCGACGGAAAAAAGGTGGGGACATATCCGGTTGAGGAAACATCCACCGATCACCTTATTGAAATGATGGTAGGCAAATCTGTAAAGGATTTTTATGCGACGCGTTCCGCCACAATCGGTGACGAAATGTTAAGTGTAAAAGATTTCACGCGTTGGGGATTTTTCCATCATGTGGATTTCACACTGCATAAAGGAGAGGTGCTTGCGGTTGTTGGTTTGGCGGGTTCGGGCAGAAGTGAGATTGCACGTTCGATGGTAGGGGTTGACCCATTAGATGCCGGAATGCTGACGATGAACGGCAAGCAGCATAATTTCAAATCTATGTCCGACGCAATTAAAGCGGGGATAGGGTATCTTACAGAGGACCGTAAGGTTGCGGGGCTGGCGCTTACGCAAAATGTAACAGATAATATTTTAACGGCAATTATTGATGATTTAGAGAAAGGGCCATTTTATTATCCTAAGAAACACAAGGATGTTGTAAACGCTAAAATTAAAGAGATTGACATTTATCCGCCGGAACCCGACCGTATTATAAATAATTTGTCGGGCGGTAATCAGCAGAAGGTGCTGATGGCGAAATGGCTTGCTACAGATGTTTCGGTGCTGATACTTGATGAACCTACACGCGGTGTGGATATTGGCGCTAAACAAACTATTCATCAAGCTATTCTTGACTATGCGGCGCGTGGGAATGCGGTGATATTGCTTTCGAGCGATTTACCGGAGGTTGTAGGACTTTCCGATCGCGCGGTGATACTGCGTGAGGGATATATTATCGGCGAAATAGAAAAAGAGGAAATCACAGAGCATTCTCTGTTGATCGCCGCAAACGGAGAGGGGAAGCATATATCATGACGAATCAAACTTCGGATACTGCTTCAATTAAAAAAGATGTCCGTCGTACGGACATCAGCAAAAGAAGCATTATCGTAAACAAATTAGGAATTTATATCGTTGTAGCCATTCTTTTAGTGATGGGACTTATAATTAAACAGGCTGATTTTGTGTCTATAGATAATATAAGATCAATACTCAATGCGGTTGCTCTTACGGGCATAAGCTGTGCGGGGCTTGCGTTTATTGTGTATTCAGCAAACTTCAACGATATGTCATTGCCCATGACCATTGCACTTTCCGGTATGATGGCAGTACAGCTTATACCATTCGGAATAGTAGTAAGCATAGTGGGCGGGCTGATAGCAGGCACGGCAGTTGGGCTTATAAACGGAGTGCTTATCGGTAAATTCCGTGCAAACCCAATAATTTGGACGTTGGCGTTTAACCTCGTGCTTTCAGGCGTAGTGCGTGTTGCTTGGGGCGGGTCGCAGATTTACCCTGATACGGTTGCGGCAGGCAATGAGGCGGCGCTGCAAGCGGCAGAGCAATTTACAACGCTCGCGCGTACATATTTCTTTGACGGAAGCTTGCCGCTTATGGTAGTGGTGATGATTGTACTTTTCATTATTGCGTACATACTGCTTACGCGTACCAAGTTCGGCAACAAGCTTAAAATTGTCGGCTCTAACTATGAGGTTGCGAAATTATCAGGAATTAACTGCTCAAAAACAATAATTCTTGCGTATGTGTTCTGTTCGTTTTGCGCGGCAATCACCGGTATCTTCTATGCATCAATGACAAAAATAGGTGCTTATTCAAATGGTGAGGGTTATGACTTCTCGTGCTTGACGGCAGTGCTGCTGGGCGGTATGACGCTCGCAGGCGGCAAAGGAACTATCGTAGGTGTGTTTGGCGGCGTGCTGGCGGTCGGAATGCTTAACAACATTATGGCGCTGCTGGGAATATCAACCTTTAACCAATATCTGGTGACGGGCATTGTGTTCCTGCTAATTGTATGGATCAATACGACTTCTGAAAGAAAGCTGGGGAGAGCGTAATGGAAAAAACGAGTAAATTTAAGATAAACGCAGGGTTTATCAATGAATACAGAGCCTATTTCTTCCTTGCGGCGGTGCTTATAGCGGGTATTTTCGCGAAAAATTTCTACACCGTATACAATTTCACATCAATCTTTAACAGCTCGGCGCTGTATACCTTTATCGGTATCGGGTTTACGCTGTGCATGATTGCAGGGCATATGGACCTATCTGTCGGATATATGGCAACGATGGGCGCGGTAATGGTGCTCGGGATGTATACTCTGTCGGGGTTGCCGTGGGTAGTTGCGTTTATGATTTCGGTAGGAGTGGGAGCCTTAACAGGGCTTTTCAACGGAATACTTGTTACAAAAGCAAAGATACATTCGTTTATCGCTACATTGGGCACGCAGTTTGTGCTTAAAGGGCTGATGTACATTTATTGTAACGGCGCTGAAATAAGCGTAAAGGGCGATTTTGCCTTAACAGACGCATTAAACGCAAACATGAAGGTACTGCCTTTCTCAACAATATTTGTCATTACACTTATCGTAGTTGCGATTTTTGCGATAGTGCTGGCAAAGACGCGGTTTGGAAGAAGCGTGTACATATTAGGCGGAAACCTCGAAACAGCATGGCTTGCGGGTATTAAAAGTGATAAAAATACAATCATAATATTCATGCTGTCGGGTATCGTGTGCGCGCTTGGCGGCGCATTGTTCGGTGCTTATCAAGGCACGGCGACGCCGACACTCGGTGAAAAGGGTATAGCACCTCTTATGGTGGCGCTGACGGCGACAATAATCGGCGGAACAGATACAAACGGCGGCAAGGGAAGCGTGATAAATACTTTTGTATCAATATTGGCGATTGTGGCGATGTTCTCGGTATTGACAACCATTGTAGGTAAGTTTGAAATGCAAATATTGTTCATTGGTATAGTGCTTGCGTTCTGCGTAATCTATGAAACCTTGAGCAAATATAACAAGCAAAAAACAATCGGTATTCGTCCGAATCTTTTGATAAAATATCAAAAGGAAACAGGAAAACAAAAAATATAAGTTTATTATTGGAAGCAATTTCAATATAAATAAATAATACTTAGGAGGAACGAAATGAAAAAAGTTATTGCTATTTTAATTGCTGTAATGATGGTGTGCACGATTTTCACAGCGTGCGGAGCTCCTGCTCCTGCGGCTTCTGCGGATACACCTGCAGCAACAGAGGAAGCTAAGGCTACAGAAGAGGCGAAAGCATCTGAAGCAGCCGGCGGCGGGGACAACCTTGCTGAATCAATCGCTCTTTGGGATGCGGCGGTTAAGGACCAGAAAACTACTGATAATCAGCTTCTGATGCCTGACCCGATTGAAAAGAAGTTCCCTGATCGTCCGGAAGATCCGGCAACATTGGCAGAAGATGTATCAGGACATTACTATGACCAGGAATATGTCGGATGGGATGCAGGAAAGAAATCCGATCAGCTTCCGCAATCACCTAAAGACGGTTCTAAGGGCAAAAAAATCATAGTTATCGTACATGGCGACCATGCATGGACAAATGCTAACATGAAGGGCTGGGAGCAGGCTTGTGAGGCTCTTGGTATGACGTGCGAAATTCTTTCACCTAACTGGGACCCGGCGCTCCAAGATCAGCTTATTGATCAGGCAATAAATGCAAAACCGGATGCGATAGCGTTGATTCCGCTGTCCGCTGAAAATGCGACACAGCAGTTCCGTAAAATCACACAGGCGGGTATTCCTGCGTTTGGTTACAACACACTTACAACTTCAGACGCAATGCCTTACATGGAAGCATGGACAGGCCCCGATGATTGGGCACAGAGCAGATTCCTTGCCGGAAAGTTAGGCGAAGCTATGGGAGGAGAAGGCGGTGTAGCATATATCACACACAACGTGGGAACATCTCCTTATTATGCTCGTACATACGGCCCGATTACAGAACTGAAAGAAAAATATCCGAATATTAAGGCGTTAGATATTCAATCCCCCGGGTTTGAAGCTGCAAAGGTAAAACAGGTTGTTGC
>JAVXIJ010000055.1:0-9120 GCA_036648415.1 Christensenella sp. | reverse complement strand
ATTGCGTATAAATGCGGTTTCATATTCGGCATCTATAAGCGGAATTATTGATGAATCATAGTTACAAATGGTATTTAATGTAAAAACTGTGTGATTTTGAGGCGCACACATATATTTTTCGTCTTCATCACCGGCGAGAAATACCCAGCCGGAGTCGGGAACATCAGAAATCGGGAAATCACGGTACATGATGCCAATGGGAAGACCGTCGACGGAAATCCTGTCGCTTATGACACAGCCGATGGCTTGGTCCTCAATCAACGGTTCAAGCTTTTCATGCAAAGATTGAAAATAAGTTTTCTGTATATTTGACATAATAAAAATCACTCCTTTGTAAATTATAGTTTACTCGAAAATGGGTGGGGAATCAATGGCAGTTTTTGCTGATATTGGCAAGCATACTCCCTAATTATGTATAAAAAACTTGCAAAAACAGTTGGCGGGAGGTATACTGATAAGGCACCACAAAAATAGGTAAGGAAATAAAATGAAAAAAACTATTGTAAAAATGTGCCAAATCATATGCATAGGAGCCGTTGTTGCAGCTATTGGTTTTACGGCGTTGCCGCAGGCGAAGGCGGCTGATGTGCCGCAAGACAGAGCGACGCAGATAGCGGGGCAGCAGCTTGCCGATGCGCTTTCTAAAAGTATTACTAAGGCAGTGACGGAAACCTTTGCCAATGAACAATTAACAGTGCCGTATGAATATCAACCTTATGGTGATTTGACGGTTATTACTGGTTTTACGGCAGATGAATTAGAGTTGCTGCTTGTTGGTTCGGGGCTTGCCGGCTTGGGCGCGGTTTATGCGGAGAAAGAGCAGACACATGGTATCAATGCGCTGTTTCTTATAAGTGTGGCACAGCTTGAAAGTGGTTTTGGGAATAGCAAGCTTGCACAGAATTGTAATAATTTAGGCGGTATAAAGAATGGAAATTCGGGATATATGGAGTTTCCTACAAAACAAGCTTGTGTGGAATATCAAACGACGCTTTTACAAGGTGAATATTTAAGCGAGGGCGGAAAATATTATGCCGGAAAAACGACAAAGGATGTCAGCAAAAATTATTGTGAAGGTTCGGCATCATGGTATACGCAGGTAGAAAGTTTGATGAAGAAAAACTTTAATAAGATTATGGATGTACGTGCCGCATAATATGGATTTTACATATAGGCCTTATGTTGCTTCAATAAGAAGCTGCGCGGGCCTTTTTTTATTGCTCTTTAGTTGAATATAAGTGTACGCTGAAGTATAATATAGTAAATATCAGTTGAGAATTACAAGGAGATAGACATGAAGAAAATTACATTGGTGTTGGATGGCGCGGCAGATAGGCCAAACGCGAAGCTGGACGGAAAAACACCGCTGGAGTATGCTAAAACACCAAATTTAGATGCGCTGTATACTAAATCTCTCGGTGGAACGCTGCAAACGATACCTGAGGGTTTAGAGGTGGGAAGCGCAGTTGCTAATTTGAGCCTTTTGGGGTTTGACCCATATACCTATCATGGTCGTTCGATTATCGAGGCGGCAGGGCTTAATTTACCTATGAATGAAAACGACTTATATATCCGCTGTAATTTAGTAGATTTTGATGGGGATTCCTTTGAAACGAGCCGTATTAAAAGCTACAGCGCATATGATATTGCAACGGATATTGCAAGACCTGTTGCGGAGGAGCTTGCGGCTGAGGTTTTTGATGATGAATATAAGCTTGTTTATTGTGGTTCGTTTCGCAGTACGTTGATTGTAAAAAACGGAAAAAGCTTATATCCGCTTGATTTGATGCCGGCGCATGATATTATAGGGCAGGATATTGCGCCGTTTATTAAAACGCAGGGCAAGCAGGCGAAGTTTTTTGAATTGATGAAAAAAACATATGATTTTTTGCATGAAAAAAGTATTCCGGCAAATGGTATGTGGTTTTGGGGGGATTCCGTTATGCCCGAAATCAAGGGCGATATGCGCGGACGTGTGGCGCTTTCAGAAACGTTGCTTATGGATGGTATCACAACTATTGCGGGGCTTAAAAATATTGGCACGAAGCGTGAGGATCGTTCGTTTGATGATTTTCTTGAAGAAAAGCTTGAAAAAGCGATTCGCGCGGTGCGTGAATATGATGACATTTATGTGCATATTCAGGAAACGGATGATCTGTCGCATGAGCTTCAGCCGGTGGAAAAGATGCAGGCAATAGAGACGATTGATCGCGTGTTTTTGCGGAGATTCATGGATAGTATAAAAGATGAGTATACCTTAGCGGTTGCGTCAGACCATTTTACGTTTTCAGATACGGGAGCACACGGCGGGGAAAGTGTGCCGTTTATGTATTATGATTCCCAAAACGAGCGGAAGGAAACGGGGCGTTTTACAGAGCAGGACTGTCGCAATAAGCATTATACTGTTACAGCGCGGGAGCTTAAAGAAATGCAGAGTGGTAATTAGCGCTGAATTTCTAATTTGTAAGGAAGACCAAAAATGATGTTGCCGCATTAAAGTTTATATGTTTTGCTTGACATGAAATGCGGCGTTTGATATAATACAAAAAACATAAATAAACCGTTGAATTGGAATAGTAACCAAAAGCACCGCTTTAAGAGAGTAATGGATGGTGAGATCATTACAGCATAGGGCTGTTGGTGAATGGGCTGATGAGGGCAGGGAGAACGGCGTGAGCCAAGTAATACCTGACGGAAACTCCGACCGTTATAATGGAGAAACAGTTGTTTGACTGCTGTATGAGTGGGCGCATTGCGTCAATAAGGGTGGCACCGCAGAAGTATAGACTTTTGTCCTGTATATATAGGATAAAAGTCTTTTTTAATTTAACGATTTGAAGGGAGAACAAAGTAATGGTAAAAATTCCACACAGACTTTATTTAACAGAAGACGAGATGCCGAAGCAGTGGTATAATATGCGCGCGGACATGAAAGAGCTTCCGCCGCCGCTTATAAATCCGGCAACGTTACAGCCGATTGCGGAAGAGGATTTGTATCCTATATTCAGCGAGAAATCGGCGCATCAGGAAATGGACGACAAAACACGCTATGTGGATATTCCGGAGCAGGTGCTGGATATGTATAAAATGTATCGCCCATCCCCGCTTATTCGCGCATACAATTTGGAGCGCGAGCTTGGGACTCCGGCAAAGATATATTATAAGTTTGAGGGAAACAATACGTCGGGCAGTCATAAGCTTAATTCTGCAATTGCGCAGGCATATTATGCAAAGGAGCAGGGACTTGCGGGGCTTACAACGGAAACGGGCGCGGGGCAGTGGGGAACGGCGCTTGCGGAGGCGTGCTCATATTTTGGATTGCCGCTTATCGTGTATATGGTAAAGGTTTCATATCAGCAAAAGCCGTTTCGTAAAGCGGTAATGCAGACCTTTGACGCAGAAGTGATTGCAAGCCCAAGCGATACGACAAATGTGGGAAGAGAAATACTTGCGAACAATCCAAACACTTCAGGGAGTCTGGGTTGTGCGATTTCGGAGGCAGTGGAAAAAGCGGTGGGCACAGAAGGATATCGCTATGTGCTCGGGTCAGTACTTAATCAGGTACTGCTGCATCAGTCAATTATAGGTTTGGAATCTAAAATTGCTATGGAAAAATTGGATGAATATCCGGATGTGGTAATAGGCTGTGCGGGAGGCGGTTCAAATCTCGGTGGGCTTATTGCACCGTTTGTGCAAGATAAAATACTCGGAAGAGCAAATCCGCGATTGGTTGCGGTAGAGCCTGCATCATGCCCATCTCTTACGCGCGGCAAGTATGCGTATGATTTTTGTGATACGGGTAAAATTACACCTATGGCAAAAATGTATACGCTGGGCAGTGGCTTTATGCCATCGGCAAATCATGCGGGCGGACTGCGCTATCATGGTATGTCGCCCATACTTTCAAAGCTGTATGACGATAAATATATAGAGGCGGTATCGGTTGAGCAAAGCAAGGTTTTTGAGGCAGCAGTGCTGTTCGCTAAAAAGGAAACAATACTTCCGGCGCCTGAGTCGGCACACGCCATTCGTACGGCAATTGATGAAGCGCTTAAGTGTAAAGAAAGCGGCGAAAAAAAGACTATACTTTTTGGACTTACGGGCACAGGATACTTTGATATGACGGCATATGAAGCTTATCACGATGGGAAAATGAGCGATTATATTCCCACAGATGAGGAATTGCAAAAGGGTTTTGACACATTACCTCAATTGCGTTAATAGGCAGTAAAAATTACGGAACTGCGCGAACAATAAAAATTGAACGCGCAGTTTTTTGTTGTTGCGAAAAGACGCGTTTTAACATAGAATATAAATATAAATAGCAGCGGGGTACATTCCATGAAAAAATTCTTTAACTTTTTTATCAGCCGTATGTTTATTGTATTTGCGCTTATTGCAGTTCAGGTATGGATACTTGTGAGCATATTTGTCTATTTTGATGATAATTCAAAGTTAATTCAAACTATTTTTTTTGTTGCGAGTATTTTGATGGTGCTCTACATTATCAACAAACATCAGAATCCATCATATAAGCTGGCATGGATTGTTGTGATACTCGTTGTGCCTGTGTTTGGATTATTGATGTATTTGTTTTTCAGTCAACGAAAATTAAGCAAAAAAATGCGCAGAAAAGCGCAGGTTGAGTATGAAAAAACTGTAAAGTTATTAGGGCAGGATCGTCGTGTGACGCATGAGCTGGAGCAGCAAAATTTGGATGCGATGTGTCAAACAGAGCAAATCCGTCGTGCGAGTATGTTTCCGGTATATGATAAAACGCAAACGGAATACCTGGCAAGCGGTGAAGCGTTTTTTGAGCAGTTAAAAATTGAACTAAAAAAAGCGAAACGCTATATTTTTATGGAATATTTCATAGTAGAAAATGGCGAAATGTGGAATAGCGTGCTCGAAATACTGCGGTGCAAGGTGCAAGAGGGCGTGGATGTGCGCTTTATGTATGACGATATGGGATGTGCGAGAACATTGCCGACGGGTTACTATAAACGCTTGCGTGAAATGGGAATTAAGGCGGTGGTTTTTAACCCATTGCGCCCTGAGATGTCCTCTATTTTCAACAATAGAAATCACCGAAAAATAACTGTAATAGATGGACATACGGCATTTTGCAGCGGTGCTAATCTTGCGGATGAGTATATCAACGTAATTGAGCGTTTTGGGCATTGGAAGGACGGCGCGGTTATGCTTAAAGGTGCCGGAGCATGGTCGTTTACGATGATGTGTTTGCAGGCATGGAACTTCATGATGCAGGAGGATGCAGATTATTCAGTATTTCGTCCTAACGCGGATATTATGTCAGCAATTGAATCGGATGGATACGTTCAACCGTTTACGGATGACCCAATGGATGATGAATATGTCAGTGAAAACACGTATATGAACATGGTGGGCAGAGCTAAACGCTATCTTTATATAAATACACCGTATCTTATATTGGATAACGAGTTTATGACGGCGCTTTGCAATGCGGCGAAAAGCGGTGTGGATGTGCGTATCACAACGCCGCATATTCCGGATAAAAAAATGGTGTTCTTGCTTACGCGCGCGCATTATGAAGAGCTTTTGGCGGCCGGCGTAAAAATTTATGAATATACGCCCGGATTTATACATACAAAGTCATTTGTGTGTGATGATGAGTTTGGCATAATCGGAACAATAAATCTTGATTATCGCAGTTTGTTTTTGCATTATGAATGCGGTGTGTGGCTGTACAATACAAAATCTATCGGACAGCTTAAAGAAGATTATTTAAAAACGTTGAAGGTGTGCGGCGAGGTCACTTATGATGAAGTGCACAATCGCCCGTGGTATGTGCGGCTTATACAGGGGATATTGCGCGCGTTTGCGCCTATGATGTGATAAACGGGGAGGTGGTATGATGGCAGCAGATATTGCAAAAACGGCGGCGGATACATTTGCAGAATGGGAAAAAGGGATTTTTTCGCTTGGTTTTGTGAATACAATTATTTATGCGGCAATTGCAGCGGTGGTTGCGTTTGTTTTGATTAAACTCATACAGCATTTTTTTGCAAAGAAGTTTTCGGGTAATGCACGGATTTTTTACAGGCTGATTTATGTGGCGATTATTTTAATTGCGATATGCTGTGTGCTTGCAACCATAAAGCCTCTTAATAATATCGGAACGGCCATTCTTGCAAGTTCGGGAATTGCGGCGGTGGTAATAGGTCTTGCGGCGCAGCAGACGCTGGGTAACGTGTTCAGCGGAATATCAATCAGTGCGGCAAAGCCGTTTGAGGTAGGGGAATATATTGAAATTCTAAATGTAACTCCGCCTATAATGGGGATTGTAAAGGATATTGGGTTAAGACATACCACAATACTTGACGCATCCAATAAAAGTATTGTGATTCCAAACAGTGTAATTGATAAAGAAATGATACGCGCTTTTCATAATTCAGAGCAGGTAAATGTGTGTAGCTTTTTGGATGTAGGTATTTCTTTTGCAAGTGATCTTGATTTTGCAATGAAGCTTATGGCGGAGGTTATTGCGGCACATAAGGATTGCATTGATGTGCGCACTGCCAAAGAAAAGGAAAGCGGAGTGGCGGCGCAAACTGTACGCATACAGGATTTGGGTGAGTCAGCCGTTAAGCTTCGCGGGTTTGTGTGGACGAGGGATACTGCAACGAGTTTTCAGGTGCTGTCGGATTTACGCTATGCCGTAAAAAAGGCGTTTGATGAGAATAATATTGAAATACCGTATCCTTATCGCAATGTTGTCGTGAAAAACAGTACGAACAATGTCAAATAAAGCTATGCTCTTAGCGGAACTTTATTTTGTAAACTCTTGCCATTCAAATTTTTGTGTAGTAAAATAATTGAGGATACATAAAACCTTTAAATTAGTACAGAGAGGCTGATAAGGTTTACGATATTTTTTGCAACACGTATGTCTTTCTGTCACAAGAGAGATTTTTTTTATGTAAAAACATGGGAGGAACGCATGAAATATTTACTTGACCCAATGGATATATCAACAAACGAGATAGAAGATTTGCTTGATCTTGCAGACAAAATTATTGCAGAGCCGCAGAGGTACAGAGAGGTGTGCAGGTACAAGAAACTGGCAACACTTTTTTTTGAGCCTTCTACACGCACACGCTTGAGCTTTGAGGCAGCAATGCACGAGCTTGGTGGGGACGTAATTGGTTTTGCGGGCGCGGATAACAGCTCTGCATCTAAAGGCGAAAGTGTTGCCGATACGGTGCGCGTGGTGGAATGCTATGCGGATATAATCGCAATGCGTCATCCAAAAGAGGGCGCGGCGATGGTGGCGTCGCAAAACGCAAAAATACCGATTATAAACGCAGGAGATGGCGGGCATCAGCATCCAACGCAGACGCTTACGGACCTTATGACGATACGCTGCTTAAAAGGGCGGCTTGATAATATCACTATTGGGTTGTGCGGAGATTTGAAATTCGGGCGGACGGTGCATTCACTTATTCGTGCGTTGTCAAGATATGAAAATATAAGATTTGTGCTTATTTCACCAAGTGAACTTAAGTTGCCGCGCTATATAAAAGAAGATGTGCTGAAGAATAATAAAAACGTTACATATGTTCAGTATGAGCGTTTGGAGGACATAATTTCAGAGCTTGATATTTTGTATATGACGCGTGTACAGCGCGAACGGTTTTTCAATGAAGAGGATTATGTGCGTCTTAGAGATAGTTATATACTTGATGTGGAAAAAATGAAGCGTGCAAAGGCGGATATGATTGTCATGCATCCGTTGCCGAGGGTAAATGAAATTTCCGTAGAAGTGGACAGTGACCCGCGTGCGGCATATTTTAAGCAGGTGCTGTATGGAAAATATGTGCGTATGGCGCTTATTATGACAATGTTGGGGGTGAATGTATAATGTTGAGCATAGACAGTGTGGAAAGAGGTGTGGTGATAGACCACATTGAAGCAGGGAAAGCCATGAGTATATATAATTATTTGGGGCTTGATAAGCTCGATTGCGCCGTTGCAATTATAAAAAACGTAAAAAGTAACTGCATGGGCAAAAAGGATATAATAAAAATTGAAAATGAGATCGAAACGGATCTTGATATGTTGGGATTTATAGACCCAAATATTACTGTCAATATAATTGATAACGGTAAGATTATAAGGAAAATGAAACTTACACTTCCTAAGCGGATTGTGAATATCGCAAGATGTAAAAATCCGCGGTGTATAACCTCTGTGGAGCAAGAGCTGCCGCATATTTTTAATCTTACTGATGAAGAACACGGAATTTATCGCTGTGCATATTGCGAACAACAGGCGGAACGATAAAACGTGTTGCATAATTATTCATTTTAATGTATAATTATGTATATTGAAATGAATATGAGGTATTTAAAATGAAGCATTTGTTAAAGATGGGCGATCTTAAAAAAGATGATATTATTGAAATACTGGATTTGGCAGATAAGCTCAAGACCGAAAAAAAAGCGGGTGTGCCGCATCATTTGCTTGCGGGAAAGACGCTGGGTATGATTTTTCAAAAAGCATCTACGCGCACACACGTTTCTTTTGAGGTAGGAATGTATGAGCTTGGCGGTTATCCGTTGTTTTTGTCGTCAAATGATTTGCAGATAGGCAGAGGAGAACCGATAGAGGATACTGCTCGAGTGCTGTCGCGTTACCTTGACGGTATTATGATTCGTACATTTGCGCAAAAGGAAGTGGAGGATTTAGCGAATTTCGGCAGCATACCGATTATAAACGGACTTACGGATTTTGCTCATCCATGCCAGGTGCTGGCTGATTTTATGACGATTCGCGAATACAAAAAAAGCTTTGACGGGCTTAAAATGGCATATATAGGTGACGGAAACAATATGGCAAATTCGCTTATAGTGGGTGGGCTCACATTAGGCATGGAGGTCGCGTGTGCGATTCCCGACGGCTATTTACCTGATGCGTCGGTGCTCGCAGGGGCTAAAGGCAATCCTAAATTTTCAATTTCAGGAGATGTTTGTGCTGCGGCAAAAGATGCGGATGTATTGTTTACAGATGTGTGGGCATCTATGGGACAGGAAGCGCAAATTGCTAAACGCCGGGCGGACTTTGCGGGTATTCAGATTA
>JAVXIJ010000054.1:0-9280 GCA_036648415.1 Christensenella sp. | reverse complement strand
TATGGGTCTAAAAATATAAATGCTGTTGCGGGCGGATAATATCCGCCCCTACAGTATCTATACAAAACACACATTAAAAAATTACTCAATCGTTACCGCAAACTCTGACTGATTGGCTGAACGCTACCACAGGCGGTACAAAAAGTACGTTAAAAAAATAAACAAACGTTATTACGGGCACTGCCACATGCGGTAATGACGAGTAGGCTTACGCGGGCGGATGGTATCCGCCCCTACAAGGTCAAGACCTTGGGGCGCTTAGCCGTAGCTAAGGCGAGCGAGGATAAGCGGGCAAGCGGTAAACGAGAAACGTGTGGATTCGACGCTCGTCACCTTAATGAAGATTGTTTGAAGTTCATTTTATATTATAATACGCGGTTTTTTGTAAAATTAAAGAGCGCCGCTTGGGGAAAGCAGACGCTCCTTTATACTTATATATCAATTGTAGGTTCTGTTTGGGTGGTAAAACTATTTGCGTTTCATCATAGGCATGCCCCCTTGTTTATTGTTGTTTTCAGTTTAATGTTCCTATGTGAATTGTATATGAAATAACCATGAAGTTTTTAAGAATTCGCGGGAACATCTTCTTGCAATGTAAGCTCTGTATCGGCGGTTCTTCCCGACCGCTCGATGGTTATTTGGATTTTGTCGCCCACAGAGCAATTTTCAAGCGCTGTATCAATATCGGCAGCGCCGATGATTTCTACATTGTTGAGCGATACTATGCGGTCGCCTGATTTAATTCCGAGCGCGGCGGCCTCAGAGTCAGCATCCATTTTCGCGATATATACGCCTGTTGAGCTTAAGCCGTACATTTGCGCCGCTTGTTGTGAATTAACATCTATAAGCGTAAGACCAAGGTCTATGCGTCCCGGGACATAGCCGTTTGTCATGAGCTGGTCTGCAACCTCTTTGGCTTCATTGATAGGAATTGCAAAGCCCAGTCCCTCAATGTTTGTGCCGCCGGATTTGGCAACCACTACACCGATCAGCTCGCCTTGACCGTTAAACAGCCCGCCGCCCGAGTTGCCGGGGTTTATCGCCGCATTTGTTTGAATGAGATTCATTGTGCCGTTTCCAAGGTCAAGCTCGCGGTTTGTGGCGCTTACAATGCCGTTTGTAACGGTGCCGCCCAGCGTTCCGAGCGGATTGCCGATTGCAACAGTGGTGTCGCCCACAACTAATTCATCCGAATCGCCCAAGGTGACAGGGGTGAGCCCCGTTGCATCAACTTTCAGCACCGCGATGTCCATTTGCGGGTCCCTGCCGATAAGCTTTGCGTCATAGCTGTCGCCGCTCTTAAGGCGCACGGTGAACGCGCTTCCGCCCTCTACAACATGGTTGTTGGTTATGATGTAGCCGTCCTCAGAGATTATAATGCCGCTGCCGGATGCTTCACCCGAAACCTGCTGCATAAACTGATTTGTCTGCACCATTTGCGTGGTGATTTCCACAATAGAGTTTTGCGCCTTTTCCGCGATTGCAGACACCGAAAGCTCTGTATCGGAATTGCTTATATCGGCGGAGGTCTGCATCACCCCGGTGTCATTTACAATCGGTGCTTGCGCCGTGCTGTGCCCGTTCAGCATACCTGCGCCGAAGCCGAACACCGCCGCCGCGCCCATGCACACGGAGAGCATAACTGCGCCGAACCTTTTGGTGATGAACTGCGATTTTTCTTTTTTGGGCTTTCTATCCTTGCGTGTACCCGTTGTTTGCCCGCTGCCGTAAAAATTTTCGCCTATACGGCGCGGCTCGTTGCATTCGTCGGGATGCAAATATTTTTCTTCCTGATGAAAGACGTTGTTTTCATATGCGGAAGCTTCCGTTTCATTGTTGTTGTTTTCGTTATCATAAAATTTGTTGTCGTTCATAAATTGCCTCCTTAAAAGCGTGTGTTTTAGTTCAAAAGTACTTTTTTGTTATAATTTAATGATAAACGAATAACATGGATAGTGTTTGAACTGAGTTTGAATAATCTTTTAAAGAAAGGTAACGGATTTGTGAACAAGGGGCGGGGGAAATGCGGCATAAACAATGAAAAATGATTGTGTCATCAGGGGCGCTTCAATTTTTTATTTTGAAACAATCGTATGATTGTGAGTATAACGCTTACGACAAGAAGAGCTACACCCACAAGGTATACTATGCGCATACCGTATACAAATACATTCGGCTGTCCGGCGACAAAGCCGTCAACGGTGTGCCCGACTTTAGCGCTCATAAGCGAATATAAGAGCGTTGTGAGCAGCGATATTCCGATTACGCTGCCGAGGTTACGCGTAAACGCATTGATACTGCCCGTAATGCCTAATTTTTCTTTCGGGGCGGTGGACATAATGAGGGAGGTGTTGGGTGCGGAGAAAATACCCGCGCCGAGCCCCACTACAGATAAATATATTACGAGCTTATAAATAGGCTCTGAGGCGGTCATGGTTGACAGCAAAAACAGCCCGAGCGTCATTATTATAAGCCCTGCAAGCGTGATTTTTGTCGCGCCGATTTTATCAGAAATATAGCCCGCAATAGGGGATACGATACCGAGGACTATGGGTAAGCTCATCATAATAAGCCCTGTTTGCGCAGGGTCTGTTTTAAGTACATCTTCAATGTAGAAGGGCTGGATAATGCTGATGCCGCTGATTGCGAAGAATTGTATGAGCACACAAACAATACTTATGGTAAAAAGAGAATTTTTGAATAATGATAAGTCGATAATCGGCTGTGCGCTTCTTTTTTCTAAGAAAAGAAACAGCGCCATAAATCCGACAGCTGCTATAAATGATATAATAATGTAGTATTTTTGATAGCCGACCTTAGCGCCGGTGAGCAACGCAAAAAAGAACAGTATAACGGTGGCGGCAAGCGCCGCCGCGCCGCGATAATCAAGCTTTTCTTTGGATTTTATGCCGCGCGGCATAAGCCGCAGCGCGAGAATAAAGCCGATTATGCCCACAGGAACATTTATGAGGAAAATGTAGTTCCAATTAAGATATGTGACAATCAACCCTCCGAGAGCCGGACCTGCCATTGTGCCGAGCGCAACAGACACGCCTGAAAAGCCCAGCGCGCGCCCGCGTTCGTTCGCGGGGAAAACCTCTGTGATGATGCCTTGATTGTTGGCGAGCGCCGCCGCGCCGCCTATCCCTTCAATTACGCGTGCAATAATGAGCGTGTTAAGGTCGTGCGAAAGCCCCGCCATAAGTGAACCGACAGTAAATACCACGGTGCCGAACATAAAAAGCCGTCCTTTGCCGAGAATGTCGCCCATGCGTCCGAATAAAAGAATGGAGGCAACAACCGCAATCAAGTATGCAATGACAACCATTTGAACGGATTGCATATCAGTGCCAAGGTCTTTTACCATTACGGGGAGCGCAACGTTGACAATTGTGGAATCAAGCATTGCCATAAACGGCATGAAAATAAGTACTGCGAGTATAGACCATTTGTGCTGTGCGTAATATTGCGGCGAGGTTCGCTTCATGGCAATAGCTTCCTTTATATAGGACGGCGGCGTTTGCAAAGTTAAATTGCGCCTGCGAATTGTTTTTTGAAAACGCGGACGCGGTGGTGCTGTATTTTGTTTATACACGCCTGCGCGCTCCTCTAAACAAGGTGTTGTTGAAGTTAAAAGCATAAATAATCTATGTGTTTTTTATTAGAAATGCGGAGCATTTCGGGGTTTGGGGCGGAGCTCTAAGGTTTGTAAGGTCTTAAGGTCTTGCGGGCGGATGGTATCCGCCCGAATAAGCTTGTTCCGCCATTACGGCTTTCATCATCCGCTCACATAAAATACATTGTTTTTTATTAGAAATGCGGAGCATTTCGGGGTTCGGGGAGCTTGCTCCCCGACGGGTTTTAGGGCGGAGCCCTAAGGTCTGTAGGGTTTTAGATCTTAGGTTCTAAACTGTTGTTTGGTGCAAGCAGGTGCACAACGGTGATTTCGGGCTGCGCAAATATTCGCAGCGGAAAAACGCTTGAGCCGAGCCCCATACTAAGAACCATTGTGGTGCTTCCGCTTGTGTACACGCCGTCGGAATATTGCGGCGCAAAGCCGTCATCAGGGGTAAACAGCGCTTTGCCGAACGGAAAACGCACTTGCCCGCCGTGAGTGTGCCCGCAAAACACGAGGTCGGCGCCTGTCTTGTCGTATGTTTTGCGAAAGGGAGCGGGGTTGTGCGCGAGAAGTATATTGAAATGCTCTTTATCGGTAAAGCTTATTTTTGAAATGCCGTTTTTGTCGATTGACGGGTCGTCTATTCCGCCGATGTTAAGTGTGGTTTTGCCCACGGTAAACGGCAATACGTTTTCGTCAAGAACCACAACACCGTTTTGCGAAAAGGCGTTTTTGACAGTGCGCGCGTGGTAGCGGTCGTGGTTTCCCGTCACAAAAAACGATGGAGCGATTTGCGCGCATTGCTTGGCAAAGCTCTCCATATAGGCAATATTTGGGTTTTTGGTATAAGAATTGCGGATTATATCACCTGTTATGAATATTATATCGGGATGTAAATCCGCCACAGCAGAAAAAAGCCGCGAGTTGTTTTCACCAAAGGATTTTTCGTGGGGGTCGGACAACTGAACAATTGTTATCGGCTCTGTTATTTTTTCGTTGCATACTTCAAATTCCGTGACGGCAAAAAACTCATTTTCGCCGATTAAAAAAACCGATATATTGACTGCGAAGAATGCAATAATGATGAAAATCAATACATATTGTTTGTGTTTTTTCATTAAGGACTCCGTTTTTTCTGTATTTTAGACGCTTTCACCGTCAAAAACGTCGCTTTTTTTCAGCGTTTTGTATTGCTTTTGCAGTAAAAAATACATTTTATCAGGTGTTTTACACTATTTTATCATTATATCGCAAATGAGGATAGAGAAATGCAAAGAAATTAAGAAGTTTATTATAAAAAGTGTTGATTTTTGTTCTGCATATGATATAATAAATAATGCTACTTTGTAGAAGAAGAGGTGAAATGTTATGAAAGAAGGAATTCATCCTAAGTATGGCGAATGTACTGTAACGTGCGCTTGCGGTGAAACTTTTAAAACAGGCTCTGTGAAATCGGAGATGAAGGTTGATATTTGTTCAAAATGCCATCCGTTCTTTACGGGAAGACAGAAGCTGATTGACACAGGCGGTCGTGTAGATAGGTTTAAAAAGAGATATGGCATTAAATAATGCTTGCTTTTGTTGACACGTTTTAAAAGACGCAGACCGTGCTTTTGTATAAGAGGTACGGTCTGTTTTTCTTTTTTAGGAAAGGTAAATCATGAAACGAACAAGTATAGGCGGTCAAGGTGTTCTTGAGGGCGTGATGATGCGCTCACCCGAAATATCGGCGATTGCGGTAAGACGGGAATGCGGAGAGATCGTAACGCAAAAAACGGCGACACAGCCACTTTCGGCGCGTTATAAAATATTGGGTGTGCCGATAATACGCGGCGTTGTTAATTTTGTGGAGATGCTCGTATCGGGCGTAAAAACTATTACTGACGCGGCAAAAATGTATGACCCTGAGGACATGGAAATGGAGCCCGGCAAAGCGGATAAAGCCATTGCTGCAAAAACAGGCAAAAATCCTATGGATGTGGCGATTTTCTTTGCGGTGGTAATTGCGATAGTGATTGCGGTGGGGCTGTTTTTTATACTGCCGAACCTTATTACGGGCTGGATCACGCCGTATATTGAGTCTTCCCTTGGCAAAAACTTGATTGACGGGCTTATACGTGTAGCGATGTTGCTGGCATATATGCTTGTTATTTCCAATATGAAGGATATTAAGCGCTTGTTTGGTTATCACGGCGCGGAGCATAAAGTGATAAATTGTTTCGAGCATGACGAGCCGATGGATGTGGAGCACGCGCGCAAGGATACGCGGCTGCACCCTCGATGCGGAACGAGCTTTTTGTTGATTGTTATGATTGTTTCGATTTTGATATTCACCCTTTTGGGGTGGAGCGAAAACTGGGCGATTCGCATTGGGCTGCGTCTTCTTATGCTGCCTATTGTTGCAGGGGTTTCGTATGAGGTGCTCAAATTAGTGGCGAAATATGACAATAAGTTTACTATGGCGCTGCGCAAGCCCGGGATGATGTTGCAATATCTTACGACCCGTGAGCCGGATGACGGCATGATTGAGGTTGCACTTATCTCTTTTCTTGCGGCGGAAGGCAAAACAAGTGATGAGGAATTAGACGCGCTCACCAAAAAATACGGGCACAAGATTGACGGCTCGCCGACGGAAAAGTGCGCGGAAGAAACGGAAGTAACGGACGGCGCACCGACGGAAAAGTGTGCGGAAGAAACGGAAGCAACGGACGGCGCACCGACAGAAAAGTGTGCGGAAGCGGCGGAAGCTCCGCCTGTAAAGGATTGATGGAAAGCTGGGGAACGGTTTTTAAACATACTGTTAAAGCGCTGCGTGAGGCGGGGCTTGCAGAGGCAGAGGCGGAAAGCAGAGTGCTTATGGCGCAAGTGTACGGCGGAGATTTTTCTGCGCTGTGCTTGCGCTTTTTCGATGTGTGCGATAAACAAGAGCTTGCGGAGAAACTTGTGCGTGAGCGCATAAGCGGAAAGCCGCTTGCATATGTATTGGGCGAAAAATATTTTTACGGCAGGCGGTTTGCGGTAGATGAACGCGTACTTATTCCGCGCTATGATACAGAATGTGTGGTGCAACGTGCGCTGAAGCTTGCGGGCAGTGCCAAAACGGCGCTCGATTTGTGCTGCGGGAGCGGTATTATGGGGGTGACGCTGGGCGCGGAGATGAAGCTTGACAGCATTTGTTTTGCGGATAATTCTGAGGGCGCGTTAAAGGTGGCTGAAGAAAATGCGGAAGCGCTTATTCCAAGGCAAAAAACAAAATTTGTGAACAGCGATTTTTTACGGGATATTCATGAAACATTTGACATTATAGTGTGTAATCCGCCGTATATAAGTGAGCGCGACTATGCGGGATTAGAGCCGCAGGTGCGCGAATATGAGCCTAAAACGGCACTTACGGCAGAAAATAACGGTTATGCGTTTTATGAGCGCGCGGCAAAGGAAGCACCGCATTTTTTAAATGCGGGCGGCGGGATAGTGCTGGAGATCGGCGACACGCAAAAAGAGGGCGTGTGCGCCTTGTTAAAACAGGGTGGATTTGATAATATAGAATGTGGTTTGGATTTGAGCGGAAGCCCGAGATGGGTAAGTGGAATTAAGGGCAATAAGTAAAGACAAATGTAAAACACCGAGGTGCCTGCGGGCGGCGGAGGTTGTATCGGTAAAATTCAGCGGAGGTAAGATGTTAGATAAATTAAAAACAATTAAAGACCGTTATGATAAGTTGTCGAGTGAGCTTTCCGACCCGACGGTAATAAGCAATCAAGATAAGTTTCGGGTGTTGGCGCAGGAGCAGTCTACACTCAGCGAAACCGTGGAAATGTACGACAAATATATGACGGTGCTTGACCATATTTCCCAAAACAACGAGATTATAGAAACGGAAAAGGACGCGGAGTTTATTGAGCTTGCAAATGAGGAGCTTGCCGTTCTTAAAAAGGAACGGGAAGATATAGAAATTGCACTTAAGGTTTTGCTGATACCAAGAGATAAAAATGATGATAAAAACGTAATTCTTGAAATACGCGCGGGAACGGGCGGGGATGAAGCGGCGCTTTTCGGCGGTGATTTGTTGCGGATGTATACGCGTTATGCGGAGCTTCAGGGCTTTTCGGTGGAAACACTTTCGTCAAACATTACAGAGCTGGGCGGTATAAAGGAAATTGTAATTTCTATTGCGGGCAAGGGTGCGTATGCGCGATTAAAATACGAAAGCGGCGTGCACCGTGTGCAGCGTGTGCCGGACACCGAATCTTCAGGGCGTATTCACACTTCTGCGGCGACGGTGGCGGTGTTGCCGGAGATTGAAGAGGTGGAGGTAAACATCAATCAAAATGATCTTAGGGTGGACGTTTTTCGTTCGGGCGGGCACGGCGGACAAAGCGTAAACACCACGGACAGCGCTGTGAGGATAACGCATTTGCCGTCAGGGTTGGTGGTTACCTGTCAAGATGAAAAATCTCAGCTTAAAAATAAAGAAAAAGCGATGAAGGTGCTTGTTTCGCGGTTATATGATTTATATAAAGATACGGCGGCAAGCGAAATGTCGGAAAACCGCAAAAGCCAGATAGGCTCGGGGGATCGCAGTGAGCGTATTCGCACGTATAATTTTCCGCAGGGGCGGGTGACGGACCACCGCATAGGAATGACGCTGTATAAGTTAGAGGCGTTTTTGGGCGGAGAAATGGATGAAATGATAGACGCGCTCATAATGGACGAGCGACAGAAAAAGTTGCAGGCAAAGTAAGCTAAGGTAGTGATATAAAATGAACATAATCGCATATGCAACGCTTGTCGGCGCGGTTGTAGGCGCGCTTGGGACGGGCATCGGTGCGATAACGGTGTTTTTTATAAAAATAAAAGGCAAGCAAATTTCCGCGGTGCTGATGGGGCTGTCGGCGGGAATAATGCTTAGCGTTGTAGCGTTTGATATGCTGCCGGAGTCGGTCGAGGCGGCGGGCGTGGGCATGGCGCTTATATGGTTTGCGGTGGGCGGCGCGGCGCTGTTTTTGGTAAACAAGATAATGCCGCATCACGATATTGGCGTGGGGGATGACGCGAAGCTTGTAAGTGAGCTTAAGGAAAAACGTTTGGTGCGTTCGGGATTGCTGCTCGCAATTGGTATTGCGGTGCATAATTTGCCGGAGGGATTTGCGCTCGGGAGCGGGCTTGTATCCGTAAGCGGCTTTGGAATCGGGCTTGCGTTGCTGTTGTTTGTGCATAACATTCCTGAGGGTATGGGGCTTGCAATTCCGTTGAAGCTCGGCGGGGTGAAGTACGGACGTATTTTGTCGGTGGCGATGCTTGCCGCATTGCCTATGGCGGTGGGCGCATTTTTAGGGGCGCTTATGGGGAATATTTCTTCTGCTGTGTTAGGCGGAAGCGTGGCATTCGGCGGCGGAGCGATGTTATATTTGACATTTAGTGAGCTTTTGCCGCAGGCGGCGGGGATTTCGAGCAGGTGGACGACATGGGCAGGGCTTGCGGCGGGCGCGGCGATAGGCGGGATATTGGTGGCTTTGGTATGAGGACGCGCAGGGATAAGACCGGTATTTGTGAGGGTGCGATAAATTAGGCGGGCGGATGAGCGGGTGTGCAGAGAATGTATAACCTATATATTTTTTTATTAGAAATGCGGAGCATTTCGGGTCAAGGGAGCTTGCTCCC
>JAVXIJ010000053.1:0-9318 GCA_036648415.1 Christensenella sp. | reverse complement strand
GTTTCGCTTCCTTGTCTTGCGACTTTCTTAACAGCCTATCAGAGTGCCAAAGGTTCTTTGACACTCTGAAGCGCACAGATTTGTGCGCCCTTTTGGTGTTGCAGTGGATTTATAATGTAAGCCCTGCTGCCGCATTTACGGTTGGATGTTGATTGTCGCCATAAAAATGCTTTTTTCGGGCACGGGCTGCGGCTCAAAGGAAAATTGTGCAGTTTTGCCTAAATGCTTTAAGGAAAGCATAAAACAGCACAGCGCGATACCAATATCAAGCTGATTCAGTTTATCAAGCAGCATAGATTTTTTCCTGCTTACAATAACGCTGTTCGCGTTGCCGCCGAAAAACCACGGCTGCTTATCCATTGCCGAGGGCGCTAAGCGTACCGCTTCAAGCACATGGTATAAATCTGTAATATCAGAAATTTCGTTAAGACTTTTACGCTTAAATTCGCTTGCGGAGCTGCGGTGCATGATTTGCGCCGGCGTGCCGAATTCCAGTGTTGCCACCCATTCCATACCGTCCTGAGGGCACACTGTTTTGTGGGGTTGGGTGCTTCCGAGCCAACACGCACCGATGTTATTTGCCGATAAATATAAATCGATTTGCTCCGTCAAAAAGCCCGCGTTCATGCGCCAACCGTCTTTTTTCTGTGAGTAAAGGCACATACATTGCGGCGCGTCCGCGTGAATATCCGCGCCCGTAAGCACGCGAAATTCTGTGTCTATTTCCGGAATAAGCGGTACAGCCGTCAGTGCAAATTCATTTAATTTAGCGAGTATTTCTTTGTTTAAGGGTGCGCCGTCATACTTGCGCACCGACTTTCTGTGAAAAATTGCATCATATAAAATTTCGTTATCCATTTTTTCTCACCTATTATTGTATACTCAGAATAGTGCGGGGAACGTTGCCTTTTATAATGTCGGAAAGCTTGTGCCGTGCATGGGCAATTATTACGGTAGTTCCGTTTTTAAGCGGTTCTTTTGCAAATTGCAGCTTTGCTTTTGCGCCGTTTGCGCCTCTGCGCGATGCGCCGTTGCAGCAGTCCATCAGCTCATCAATTTTTGCTTCCATTTCTTCATAGCTCGCGCTTGTGACCTCTTTGATGAGTGTTGCGGGATTGCCGGCGTCTGCATAAATTCCGTCTACGCTCGTCAGCAGCACAAGTATTTTCGCGTTTACAAGCTGCGCGATTACCGCGGCTGTTTCGTCGTTATCCACACATTCCACCACATCTGTGCCCTTGCGCTTCAAATTCAGAAGCTCCATGCGCATATTTTCGGTGTCGGATACCGCGTCATTATAATTTATAATCGGTATGGCATTTTGGTTCGCTGCCGAAAACAATAGGTTGCGTATGTGGTTTACCTTGCGCTCGTCATTGAAGTGGCTGTGCTCCACAAGCACCTGCCGCACCGAATATTTAGGGTTGATAAATTGGCGATACATCTCCATGAGTATGGGCTGTCCCTGCGCTGCATATGCGGTTTTTATAGCCGCTAAATTCCCTTTAAGCTCACGCCCGCCGTTGCGTTTCATATAATCTATGCGCCCGATTTCGGTAGCGCCCGATGAAACGAGTATATGCCCCGGCTTAAGCCCGGTTGCGAGCCGCGAGAAAATGTTGTAGTCTATGTCGTTATCTTCCTTGCGTACGAGCGCCATAGAACCGATTTTGACAACTACATCAAAGGTTATAAGCTCATCATCATCAGAATTAACAGGAAAATTTGAAAAACTGCCGTGTAATTTTTGCTCTGTCATATTTTTTAATGTCCTTTATTATAAATTAAACTTGCATTAAATATACCTCATTTTGAGCAGAAGTGCAACAAAAAGAGAGCGTCATGCGCATTGCGCAAAACGCTCTCTTTTGTAATGCTTATGCTTATTTGCCTAATACTTTTTTAGCGGTATTCACAACAGCCTCTGTTGTAAAGCCGAATTTTTCAAACAATACCGGTGCAGGAGCAGATGCGCCGAAATGGTCAACCGTCACATATCCGCCGTCCAGCCCGACATATTTCGCCCAGCCAAAGGATGTAGCGGCTTCTACAGCCACTCTTGCGCGTACAGCGTTCGGCAGTACGCTTTCCTTATATGCGGCGCTCTGTTCTTCAAAGAGGTCAATACACGGCATAGAAACTACGCGCGCTGTAATGCCGTCTTTTTTCAGTGCTTCTGCCGCATTCATGCAAAGCTCTACTTCGCTGCCTGTGCCCATTAAAATCACATCGGGTGTTTTGCCGCCCTTAACAAGGATGTAGCCGCCCTTAAGCGCGTCCTTGCTTGTTTCTTTGAGCTGCGGTAAATTTTGACGTGAGAGCGCAATAGCGGTAGGCGCGTTCATTGTCATTGCGGATTTGTACGCCGCCGCGGTTTCGCAACCATCGGCAGGCCGCCACATATATACGCCCGGTGTTGCGCGCAGCGCCGCCAAATGCTCGATTGGCTCATGTGTTGCGCCGTCTTCGCCCACGCCGATTGAATCATGTGATAATACATATGTAACAGGAAGCTTCATGAGCGCGGACATACGAATTGCGCCCTTGAGATAATCACTGAATACAAGGAATGTTGCACAATACGGATGCACACCGCCGTGAAGCGCCATGCCGTTGCAAATAGCCGCCATTGCAAATTCGCGAATACCAAAGTGCACGTTTGTGCCCTTGCGGTCCTCGGGTGAGAAATATGTTCTGTCATTCATCTGCGATTTGTTTGCAGGGCCAAGGTCGGCACTGCCGCCGATTAGGTTAGGAAGCTTAACCGCCAAACGGTTGATCATCACGTTGGATGTGTCGCGCGTTGCCATCGGCTTATCTTCAAAATTCCAATATGCGTCATCAAACACAGTTTCGGGTACAGGGCTCATATATTCTTTGTATTTTTTAGCAAGCTCGGGATATGCTTTGGCATATTTAGCAAACAGCTCGTTCCACTGCGCTTCTTCCGCGGTGTAAACATCCTGCAGCTCGGCAATATGCTTTTTCACTTCCTCGGGTATAAAGAAAGCTTCTTTATAATCCCAGCCCAAGCACTTTTTCATTGCGTCAATGTTATCTTGACCAAGCGGTGAACCGTGACTTCCCGCACTGCCTTGTTTTGCGGGGCAGCCATAAGCAATAGCCGTTTTAACAATGATGAGTGACGGCTTGCTTTTCTCTGCCTTTGCTTCTTCAAGGGCATCCGAAATGCTCTTCATGTCTTCATTGCCGTCGGCAACTTCAAGCACCTGCCAGCCATATGCTTTGTAGCGCTTTTTGACGTCCTCGTCAAAGGCCGTGCTGATGTTGCCCTCGATTGTGATGTCGTTCTTATCATAAAGCACGATAAGCTTGCCTAATTTTTGTGTGCCCGCAAAGGAGCTTGCCTCACCGGATACGCCCTCCTGCAAACAGCCGTCGCCCGTAAGCGCATAAGTGTAGTGATCTACTACATTGTATTTAGGTTGATTAAATTCAGCTGCGAGATGTGACTCTGCCATTGCAAAGCCGACAGCCATAGCAATACCCTGCCCAAGCGGACCCGAGGTTGCTTCTACACCGTCCGTAAGACCGTGCTCGGGATGGCCGGGGGTTATGGAATCCCATTGACGGAAATTCTTGATGTCCTCCATGCCGACCTTGTAGCCGAACATATGTAAGAGCGAATACAGCAGCATGGATGCGTGCCCTGCGCTTAATATGAAGCGGTCGCGGTTTTCCCATTGCGGGTTCTTAGGATTGTGCTTTAAGTGCTTTGCCCACAGCGTGTACGCCATCGGTGCAGAGCCAAGCGGCAGCCCCGGATGTCCGCTGTTTGCTTTTTGGATAGCTTCTGCGCTCAAAACGCGGATAGCATTTACGGCAAGTTTGTCAATTTTACTCATATTCATTGAATCCTCCTGTGAAATTTTTACAGAGTTTATTATTATCTAAAAACACTTTCATTATATAGGATTTTTCTGTTGATTTCAACACAAAAAGCACCTCTTTTTTCAAAAAGTGTTACAAATTAACATAGATATTTTATTTTTGTTCAAATAAGGGTGAAATGTAAGCGTTTATAGGGCATATGCGGTCTGTATTTTCATGTTTTGGTTTGTGCGCTTAAGTTTTTATTGCTCGTTGTCCACCCAAATATCTGTGAGGCGAAACTCGGGATTTTGCCGTAATTCGGGCAGCACATCAAGTACAGTTTCAATGCCCGCGCGCGCATAAAGCGGTAAATCAAAGCTTGCTTTGTGCATACACCACATAAAAACGGTGCTCACAAATGTTTGGTGAATAAGCACGCACAGTGATTTCGGTTCGGAAGAATTTCTGATTTCGCCTGCCGCCTGTCCTTTTTCGATTATGCCCACCTGAAGCTTGAGGTAGGAATGATGTTTTTCATGGCCGCGAAAGGCGCCGACCTCGTGTGTAATGCTTTTGATGAATAATTGTCGCGCAATTTCTATTCCCGATGCGCTTATGTGGTCGAGAAACGGTTTATAAGAAATCCAAAGCTGCTCAACATAATTGCTCGCATTTAATATTTCCATAAAATATTCCGTGTCTACATCATATGGCAGCTCATAATAATCCTTTAAAAGCTCACCCTTGGAGGCAAAATAGTAGTAAAAGGTATGTTTATTTACTCCGCTTTGTTCGCAAATTTCATTTATGGTTACACTGTCAAAGCCGTTTTTTTGGAACAGCTCGAGCGCAATCTCTTTGATTTTTTTCTTGGTACTGTTTTCGCCCATAATTATCCATCCTCACCTTACCCTACTACATGGAATATTACCATATATATGCAACTGCGTCAATATTTTTTAATACCTATTGACATTTTTATGGTACGGCGGTATCATAAATAATCGGAACAGTACCAATCATGAATCGGTGCATAATCAGATACGACTTAATTAGATATGAAAGGAAATTATATGCTGCGCATAGTAAAATATTTAAAACCTTATGCCGCGCTTGTGCTGGCGGCGGTGTTGCTGCTTTTCGCTCAGGCGTATTGTGATTTATCGCTGCCCAACTATATGTCTAAAATTGTGGACAGGGGCATACAGCAAGGGGGGATGGAAAATGCCATTCCTATGGCGGTAAGTGAAAGCACCATGAATACGCTCTTTAATTTTATGGACGAGAGCGAGCGGCAAACGGTAATGGCAAATTATACGCTTGCGGATAAAACGAGCGCAAATTACGATGCCTATTTGCAGGATTATCCGGCAATCGCGAAGGAAAACATATATGTGGAAACTATGGGAAATGTCGGGGCGACAGCCGTACTTAATACGGCATTTTCAAAAGCGTTTGCTTCTGTTTCCGCAATAAACCAAATGATGAATGCCGAAAATGGCGGGAGCGATATGCTTGCGGCAAATACCGAAGCAAATGCGGACGGTGCAGCGGAAAAATTAGGAGCACTTGATGACGCTATGCTTACGCAAATGGCTATACCCGCCGTCAAAGCCGAGTATAGTGCGCTTGGCATAGATACCACGGCGATTCAGCAAAATTACATATTGCAAAATGGCTTAATGATGCTGTTATTCGCGCTTGGGTCAGCCGCGTGCGCGGTAACAGTCGGCTTGTTTGCGTCGCGTATCGGCGCGGGGCTTGCGCGTGATTTGCGGGACAAAACCTTTACTAAAGTAGAGAATTTTTCCAATGCGGAGTTTGATAAATTTTCCACGGCATCTCTTATTACGCGCAACACAAACGATATTACCCAAATACAAATGGTAGTAATAATGATGATTCGCATGGTGATTTATGCGCCGATTATGGGCGTGGGCGGGGTTATTATGGCGCTTAACAAGAGCGTATCTATGTCGTGGATCATAGCGCTTGCGGTAATCGTGCTTTTAGGGTTTATAGGTTCGATTTTTGCGGCGGTTATGCCGAAATTCAAAAAAATGCAGTCCCTTGTGGACAGGTTAAACCTTGTAATGCGCGAGAGTTTATCGGGAATAATGGTTATACGCGCGTTTAATACGCAGAAGTTTGAGCTTGAGAGATTTGATGCCGCGAATAAAGACCTTACAAAAACATCGCTGTTTGTCAACCGCGCAATGGTTCTGATGATGCCGCTTATGACGCTTATAATGAACGCCGTTTCGCTGCTGATTATATGGGTGGGGGCAAACCAAATTGCCGCATCTGCCATGCAGGTGGGCGATATGATGGCATTTATGCAATATGCAATGCAAATTGTAATGGCGTTCCTAATGATGTCTATGATGTTCATAATGCTGCCGCGCGCGTCCGTTTCGGCACACCGTATTGCGGATGTGCTCGATACAGAGCCGCAAATCCATGACCCGAAAAATCCGAAGCATTTCACCGAGCCTAAGGGTGTGTTGAACTTTAATAATGTATGCTTTGCATACCCCGGGGCGGAGGATAATGTCCTTACAGATATTAGCTTTACCGCAAAGCCCGGACAGACAACGGCATTTATAGGCTCTACCGGTTCGGGAAAATCCACGGTTGCAAACCTTATTCCGCGTTTTTATGATGTATCGAGCGGGAGCGTAACGGTTGACGGTGTGGATGTGCGCGAGGTGACGCGGCATGAGCTGCGCGAGCAAATTGGTTATGTGCCGCAAAAATCCGTGCTGTTTTCGGGAACGATTGCCTCTAATTTACGTTTGGGGGATAATGATGCACCGCAAAGCGTGCTCGAAAAATCGGCGGAGGAAGCACAGGCAACGGAGTTTATCAGCCAAAACGAGGAAGGGTTTGAGGCGCGCATATCACAGGGCGGCGCAAACGTATCGGGCGGGCAAAAGCAGAGGCTTTCTATTGCGCGCGCACTCGTTAAAAATCCTAATATATATGTGTTTGACGACAGCTTTTCCGCGCTTGATTTTAAAACCGATGCAGTTTTGCGGGCAGCCATAAAAGAGCAGACACATGACAAAACGATGCTCATTATTGCGCAGCGCGTAGGCACGATTATGGATGCGGATCAAATTATCGTATTAGACGAAGGGAAAATTGCAGGCAAAGGCACGCATAAGGAGCTTATGAAAAACTGTGAGCCTTATCGCGAAATTGCGCTTTCCCAGCTTTCAGAGGAGGAACTGTCATGAGTGAGCATACAAAAACGCCTCCGCGTATGGGAATGGGCGGCGGCCCGAAAATGGCTATGGCGGGCGCTAAAGCAAAGGATTTCAAAGGCTCTATGGGACGTTTGCTCAATTATATAGGCAAATACAAGCTTGCCGTTGCGGTGGTGTTTATATTTGCAATTGCGTCTACAGTGTTTTCGATTATAGGGCCTAAGCTTATGGGTAACGCAACCACCGTGCTGTTTGACGGAGTTATGGGGCAAATCAGCGGTTCGGGCACGGGGGTAAATTTTAACGCCATTGGGCAGATACTTATTACGCTTGTGATTTTATATGGTATATCCTCTTTGTTTGGATATATTCAAGGTTTTATAATGACGGGCGTATCTATGAAGGTCACATATCGGCTCAGAAAAGACATCAGCGCAAAGGTCAACACCTTGCCGCTGTCTTACTTTGATAAAAACAGCCACGGCGATGTGCTTTCGCGCGTCACGAACGATGTGGACACCATAAATCAAACGCTGAATCAGAGCTTATCACAAATAATCACTTCCGTTACGATGGTGGTGGGCGTGGTGATCATGATGTTTACAATCAATGTATTGATGACGTTGGTAGCGCTTTTAATCATTCCGCTGGCGCTGTTTCTCATAATTCAAGTGGTGAAGCGCTCGCAAAAGTTTTTTAAACAACAGCAAGAATATTTGGGTACTGTAAACGGACACGTTGAGGAAATGTTTGCGGGGCACAACGTTGTTTCCGCGTATAACGGTGAGCAGGACAGCACGAATGTCTTCCGAAAAGAAAATAAAAAGCTTTATACGGCGGCGTGGAAAGCCAATTTTGTATCGGGCATGATGCAGCCGATAATGGCGTTTATCGGTAATATCGGATATGTTGCGGTGTGCGTGTTGGGCGGCTGGCTGGCGGCGATAGGCACGATTACGGTGGGTAATATTCAATCTTTTGTGCAATATGTGCGCAGCTTTACAATGCCGCTTTCACAGCTTGCGAACATTTCAAATGTTTTGCAGCAAACGGCGGCGGCGTCGGAGCGCGTGTTTGAATTTTTAAACGAGCCGGAGGAATCGGCAGATACAGCCACGCCTGTAAAGCTTGAGAAAATTGACGGACGCGTGGAATTTCGTGATGTGCATTTTGGATATAATCCCGATAAAATCATCATACGCGATTTTTCCGCAAAGGTTGCGGCGGGGCAGAAAATTGCTATTGTAGGGCCGACGGGCGCGGGAAAAACAACTATGATTAAGCTGCTTATGCGGTTTTATGATTTAAACAGCGGCAATATTTTTATTGACGGGCACGATTTGACAGAGTTTACACGCGCGGATTTGCGGCAGCATTTTGGCATGGTGCTTCAAGATACATGGCTGTATAATGATACAGTTATGGAAAACATTCGATATGGGCGCATGGACGCGACGGATGAAGAGGTTATCGCGGCGGCGCGCGCGGCACACGCACATCATTTTATAAAGGCATTGCCGCACGGATATGAAATGGTGTTAAACGAGGATGCGTCCAATGTTTCGCAGGGGCAAAAACAGCTGCTCACAATAGCAAGGGCGATACTTGCAGACCCTGATATGTTAATACTTGATGAAGCGACAAGCTCTGTTGATACGCGTACGGAAACGCTTATTGCGCGGGCGATGGATGCGCTTATGCAGGGGCGGACGAGCTTTGTAATTGCGCATAGGCTTTCAACAATTAAAGATGCAAATCTCATACTTGTAATGAAAGACGGCGATATTGTAGAGCAGGGTACGCACAACGAGCTTTTGGCGCGCGGAGATTTTTATGCGGATTTGTATAACAGCCAGTTTGCCGCGAAAAGTGCGGTGTAGGAGAAATTACGGAAGGATGAATGTGTGATGTGCTGCGGCGCATTTGCATAAGAGTAGGTGTAAAAACGCATATAAATTATGCGTTTTTTGCTGTTTGAGGGGGTGGATGAGTGGTTAGCGGCGGCGATTGTGTAAGGGCGCGGCGTCTATCCGCCCGTACAAAGGGGGGGTTGTCGCGCAGCGTCATAAGGTCTTGACCTTGTAGGGGCGGATATTATCCACCCGCATAAGTTTGCTTGCCATTACCGCCTGTGGTAGCGCCCGCAATAACGTTTGTTTATTTTTTTAACGTACTTTTTGTACCGCCTGTGGTAGCGTTCAGCCAATCAGTCATCGCCTGCGGCTTGACTTCTTGGGAACGCCTCACATGGGTGCCACCATTTGTTTATACACGT
>JAVXIJ010000052.1:9079-9453 GCA_036648415.1 Christensenella sp. | reverse complement strand
GAGTCACCGTCGGCGTTGGAGTCACCGTCGGCGTTGGAGTCACCGTCGGCGTTGGCGTTGGTGTTGGAGTCGGAGTCGGAGTCGGAGTCGGGGTTGGCGGAATAATCTCTATCCGCTCATTTATAATTACATTAGCTGCAACCGCAGCATTACCCTTTTTCTCAATATATCCGTCTTTATGTATCGCATATACATATGTCCCCGGAAGCAGCGCCGTAATTTGCGCATATCCTGCGCTGTTTGTACGCACCGCCTGTCCGTTCATATTTATTATCGCGTCCGCCGAAGCGCCGTCCGCCTGCGTTACATAAAAATCCGCTGTATAGCGCTTTTGAAGCATGGAAACATTTACACTTGTGCCAATATTGGAAACA
>JAVXIJ010000052.1:6713-9069 GCA_036648415.1 Christensenella sp. | reverse complement strand
CTGCCCGCTTGTATTTTCGTGCAGCGGATGCTCCGCGGTATAATTGTAATCCGCTGCCGCAAGCCATATTACAGCCTTGCCAAACGCATCTGTTGTATATACATCTTTCGCGCCTATCGTAAGCTTAGCACTCGCCACCGGCTTATTGCTGTCATTCATTACAGTAAACTCCACACGTGCAGCAGCCACAAGCGTCACGCTCACAGATGTATCACCCGCCACGTTCACACTGCCTGCTTTCCGTGCATAACCATCCTTTTGTACTATATAATCATGCGTACCGTCAGGAAGACTAAGCATCGCCGTGCCCGCTATGTCCGTCGTCTTTTCCTGTGTACCTGATTTCACGCTTGCACCCTCAATAACCGTCATCGCTTCATCTGTCACGCTAAATGTAACAGCTCTCAATTTATGCAAAACAACTTCATGCGAAACATCGCTGCCCGCCACTGATACACTGCCCAAAGTATTGGCATAACCCGCTTTTTTCACAATATAATCATGCGTACCGTCAAACATCGGCACTACAACGTTGCCTTTTGTATCTGTCACACCCATAAGCGTTTCGCCTGATGTCAGCCGCAAATACAGTGACGCATCCGCCACACTTATGCCATCATCATCTATTACATGAAAAGACACCGCTCTGCGTAAATCAGGCGCAAGAATTTCCGCCTTGACAGATGTATCAAGACTTGTTTCTCCGCTTGCCGCCAACGCCGTTCCCACTGCGCAGCTTATGAGCATTACGACCGCCAAAACGATCATGATTGTTTTTTTCATTACACCTTCACCCCAAAACGCTCAAGCGTATCTGCATACCGGCTGTGCCCACTTCTTTTTTTGTTTCCTGATTATATGCCGTAAATTTTGCCGAGCATGGATATTCACCCTGCGGCAGCACCTTATCAAGCTTTGCATATTGCACATAATATCCGGGGTCAATCAGCCCCGACTTATATATCACTTCACCGTTATCCTCGCGCGTAATTTCCACAATAAACGAGTACTTATTTCCCGGAATGTTTTCAATGTTAAGTGACCCCTGCGCAGTGCCGTTTTGAAAGGATGGCTCTGCATTCATGGACACGTTTAGCATACTGTCCGCCACCACTCTGTTGATACGGTCCTGTACCTCTTCATCACTCATCCCCGGTAAAATCCCTAACGATGCATTTTCTTCCTTTTGCAATTCTTCATCCTGCGCTGCCGTTATCGCGTTTTGTTCCGCCGGCTTTAACACCAGCGCATAAAGCAACACCAACAACACCGCTATAACCGCAACAATCAATATAATGAGCAGCGTTTTGTTTTTCTTCGTTTGCTCTGTCATATTCCTCACTCCTCTGTATACCTACATATTCGCGCCTACAGGGCGCTCCTTTATTCCCACTGCCTTTTAGTTCTGTACACTTATCACAATCTTAGCCGAACCTGTACCCACCGTATCTCGTTCATCATTCCGGTCTATCGCTGTAAATATCGCTGTTGCAGGATATGTCCCGCGTGCCAGCGGAACCTTAAGCTTTGCACTTTCAATAAAATATCCGGGTTCTATAAGCCCTGACTCATAAATCATCTCTCCCGTATCATCAAGCGTTATATTCACCTGCATTAGATACCGATTAGCCGGAATGTTTTCTATGCCAAGCGTTCCTTCCGCATTCCCATTTTCAAAAGACGGCGTAGAATTTATTGAAATATTAAACATCCCATCCTCTACCACGCTGTTAATTGCCGCCTGCACCTCTTCTTCCGACTTATATGGCAGCTGTCCCATAGCCGCGTCCAAATCCCGCTGACGCTTACTCTTTGCACATCCGTCAAAAAATCCTCCTAAAAAGAGCGCTGCCGCTATTAAACCCGCCACTATCACAACCGCCGCCGCTATCCAACCTTTTTTCTTGTTATGCTTCATTCTATATTTCCTTTAATATTTTTATTTCCGGTTTGCTCCCGCTCCCCGCGAAAAACGAAGCTCATTTTCCGCGGGGAACCCGGCATTACTGCCGGCTTCCATTGTAACATCTGTATATTCAGTCTGTTCTATGCCGCTTGAATTGTCATGTCAACGCTCGTCTTAACCACACGGTTATCCGCCGTCACTTCCGCAACCACGATATGATTCCCGCTTGTCAAAGTACCCGGAGTTGACACCGCCGTCCAATCAGTAAGTGTGTCACCGATTGCAGGAGGTGTAACCGCAGCTGCCGCAACCTTAAACACATACTTGTTGCCCGCTGTAGCCGGCGATGTTGGATTTATTGTTATTGTACTCGGAGCTTTTACCATCGTCACATCAAGCGCTTCCACTGCCTGCGGTGCGATGGTAAATGCAATTTTATATGCAAGTGCC
>JAVXIJ010000052.1:0-6613 GCA_036648415.1 Christensenella sp. | reverse complement strand
TTCTGTTCTCCTTTCATGTAGAACATATGTCGTAGGTTGCCCTTTATAAAGGCTACATATATATTTACGGCGATTACCCACCGAGAATATTCCTTAATTCAACACACTCAATTGTATCTGTGCGCTTGCTGTGCCGCGCTCTGCAAGCGTTTGCGGGTCTACTGCCGTAAATACCGCTGTTGCCGCATACTCGCCCTTTGCAAGAGCCTTTGAAAGCGTTGCCTTTTCAATATACTGTCCTTGCTTTATGCCCTTGCTTTCATACACAATTTCCCCCGTATCATCAAGCTTGACGGTCACCTTCATGTAATACTTATTATTAGGCACATTCTCAATTCTGAGGCTGCCCTCTGCCTTACCGTTTTCAAACACGGGATTAGAATTTACGGATATATTAAACATTCCATCCTCAACAGCCTGATTTATAAGCTCCTGAATCTCATCCTCTGTTCTGCCCTCCAAAAAGCCATCCTGCGCAAGCTCATCAAACACAAAATCTTTCGGTGTACTCATCGCCTTGTATATGAAATATCCACCTACTGCTGCGGCAATAAGCACCACTACAATTACAATAATCATCGTTTTTTTACTTTTACTTTTTTCCACACTTCGTGCCATTTTGCTTCTCCTGTTTTGCTTTTGCCTTATATTTTTGTACACGCTACGCAAAGCGTTTCTAATTCTATATTTACCCTTACATATTCACATCCTCAAAGCTCATTATTCATCATCCTTGCTTACTCCGCTGCTTCAATCTTATATACACAGTCAAATGCTTGAGTTGTATTCATATGCGCATTGAGCATATCCTTTGCGTATGTTGCATCGAGCTTAAACTTTACGCTGTCACCGGACTTAAGTGAATCTGTAAACAAATACCCACTGCCAATTGTTGTTATGTCTTTTTCCCATATAACCGGGTCATATGTCGTTTGCATCATCTTTATTGCAATATCATTTGCCCCATGTGCAGCGTTCCACGCCGTAATCGCAAGCGTATTGCCAACCTTTGGTTTAAAATCAACCATGCTGACCCGCAAAGGCACTGCCCCATTATTCAAAATTTCAAAATCCGGCGAATAAAACCGCACAGCATTCGCATACATTTCCGCGCGCGTTACCACATCAAGCGGCACACTTACCGATATAAGGTCATTTGCCGAAACCGAAATGTCGGTCTTACCATCATTATCCACATCCACCCCTGCCGTGCTTGCACTGCCGATATACCCGTGCATAGGAGTATTTGCATCCATAGAACGCACCGCCGCGCTTGTTGTTGCCGTTGCCTCAGGCGTTGCGTCGGCTTTCCAATCCACCGCATAACCTACTGCCTGCCCCATCACAAGAATCAGCAGCATTAGTATTATCGCAATCATTCTTTTCATCTGCTTATCCTTTCACCACGATTGTAAGCCCTGCCATCACCGTTCCCACACGCTCCTTTGTCTGCGTGTCATACACCGTAATTCCCGCCGTTGCCGGATATTCACCCATCGGAAGCGGTGTCTGAAGCACATCACGCGCTATATTGCTGTTTGGCGGTATCATCCCCGATTCATACAACACGCCTCCCGTTTCATCAAGCGTTATTGTAACCTGCATATTTTGCGCATTATCGGCAGGGTTTTCTATCATCAGCGTACCCTCGCTCGTACCGTTTTCAAACTCCGGGCGGCTGTTTATTCTAAAGGAAAATTGGCTTGCGTCAACCGCGCTTTGCAGCTCCTCCAATGCTTTTTCAGCATTCGGTTCATCAAGTGTAAGCTCGCCTGTCTGCGCCTTATCATCCGTTGCAAAAACTGCCTCCGGCTTGCCGCCTAAAACACCCGTTATAAACAGCACCGCAACCGTCACCGCCGCTATTATCACCAATATAATAACTATGCGCGCTATACGCTTTGTAGGTTTTCGTTTTTCCCGTTGTTCTGCCATTTTGCTCATCCCTCGTGTGCTCTTTATCTTGCCGCTTATTTCTGTCGTAAACCTTATAACGTCGCGCCGCGTTGCGGCACTCCGCCATTCTGCATTTGCACTAATTCGCCCTCACATTTTCCACTCTGAATACCGTATCAAACCCCGCACGTTTAGGCTGTATTTGCATTGCTTCCACAACACTGTATCTGTACACATCGCCCGCAAACGTATATCCACCCACAGGATGTGCTCCGCCCATCTTATCAAGCGTTCCCAAAACCACCGGAGAACTAAGCGGTGAAGTGAGCTGCGTTTTTGCAAACCCAAATGCCCCCGGAGCACTGCTCTGCTGTATCCATAAATTCATGCTGTCCTTTGTGGGCGCACCCGCTGTAAGTGTAAAGCCTGCCACATTTTGCGTAACGCTTTGCAAGCTTACCTCAACATTGCTGTTAACGCTGTTGTTAGTCACCTTATACTGCGGTGCTATAAATGAAGCACCATGTACATTAGGCAAGGAAGCAAACATCAGCTTCGACGGCAATGTAATGTTTATCACATACCCGCTGTCTATCGCTTCTTTTTCCGCTGACTCATTGCCGGCGTTGTCCGTTGCTTTCACAAAATATTGCAAACTCGGGTCACCAACAGCAAAATCATATGCCCCTGCAACCCCCACAACCGGCTCTGCCAACGCATATGTTCCGCTTGCGCCCTGTTTCCACATCATCTGCTTTACGCCTGATGCCGGTTCGTTTCCACTCGCAATATCCTGCACTGTGCACCGCATTGTGTAATATCCCTGCGCACTCTTCAGAAGCTTCACATCCGTTATCTGCGGCGGTGTAGTATCGTTTAACACAACCTTCACCTCAATCGCCGTGCTTGTGTTGCCTGCAACATCCGTTGCATATACATAATATGACTTGTTTTCCGTGAGCACCGCCGATACATACGCGCCGTCCTTAAGCGTAAGCGCTACAGGATTTACAAGCGCCGCATTGTCCGCATACCACATTCCTGCCACTCCGCTCTCTTTATCCTCGCCCGTTGCCAGCAACGTGTTTTTCGCCGTCAGCGCCGCCGTTACCGTTGGCGCTGCTTTATCGAGCTTAACCTCAATACTGTCTTCCGCCAAAAGGCTGTTTGTAACATCATTTGCAAAAACATACCACACGCCACCCTCTGTAACAGTTGCTGTATATGTATTTCCCGCGCCCTTTGTCATATCAACCGCGCCCACGCCGTCTGCGGTTTTCCCAATCTTCACCGTTGTTGATACTGCCGTACCCGCAAATTCAACAGTTGCCGTCACACTTTTGCTGTCCTTACTCCAGCCTTCAGGTGTCTGTGTTAAAGAAATAATCTTTGTTTCCGTTGTTATTCCCGTCACATTAACCGCTGCATTTACACTGCGGTTGCCCGCACCATCAACTGCAAATATGTAATACGTTCCGTTTTTAACAATTGCGCCACTCGTATAAATTCCACTGCCCGCCACTGTTTCGCTCATCGGCACGCCTTTTTTTGCAGTCGCATCATTTGTCGATAAGTAATATACATTTGCTATTCCGCTCCCGCCAATATCAGCCACCTTAGCGGAAATCGTCTTGCTTGCCGCCGCACTCGTCGGCTCTTGCTTTGCGTCTGTCACCGTTGGCGGTGTAAGGTCTATACCTGTTACCACCTTTTCCACAAAGCTGCGGTTGCCCGCACCATCAACAGCGATTACATAATACGTCGCATTTTCGGTTAATCTATCCGACACATATGTATCTTTTGCGGCGCTTAGGCTCATCACTATTCCGCTGTCGGCGGTCTGCGTTTTCGCTGCAAACACACGCGAAATTCCACTGCTGCCCACATCCGTCACCACAGCTGAAAGTGTATTATCCGCATTTTGCGTCACGCTGCCGATTGTCGGCGGCACCGAATCTATATTTGTTACCACCACACTTACAAATGCGCGATTGCCTGCATTGTCCACCGCTATAATGTAATACGTTCCGTTTTCATTCACGCGCACAGTGTAGCCATCAACAGCTCCTGACGCGCTCATCGTCATTCCTGTCTGCGCAGTTGCGCTCGTCGCCAAATATACCTCTTTTAGGCTGCTTCCGCCCGCATCCGTCACCGTTGCCGTCACCTGCTTATATCTTGCAGCGCCCTCCGGCATCTGCGTCACATTTGTAATCACAGGAGCTGTATTTTCACTTACTGTCACAGGCATAACATATGCAAGCTTAACCTTAGAATCAAGCGCGCTTACATAATTCGCCGTTATCTGCGCAACGCCGACTTTGTCAGCAAGTGTCGCCGTTGTTGAAGGCAATGTGCTTTTATCAAAAGTCACACCCACCGCTCCCGTTGAAGTCCATTTTTCAAATGCCAACTGTGCCGTCGTTTCCGCCGCGCCCATCGGCGCACCTAAATTAAGTGCGGATATTTGCCCTTGCTTGCGCACGACCTCACTTGGCGAAAGCGCCAACTCGTGCACCGCCGCCGCACTGCCTGTGCCAAATGCCTGTTTTGGATTGCACGTCTGTGCGCTCCAAATGTTTCCGTCATAAACCGTGCCCGCACTCATATCTTTACCCATAAATGCGCCCAAATTTGTCGGTTGTATCGCTACGCTGTTGTTTATCGCCACGCCCGTAACCGTGTTTTTAATACTGCTGCCCGCGCCTGTGAGCATTCCGATTATACCGCCCGCCGTTTTATCCGCTTCGTTTATCACTGCCGCATCCGGAATCAATATCCCGCCCGCATAACAGCCATCCATATTTACCACCGATGCACTGCCGAATATACCGCCCAGCACAAATGATTTGCGCGCCACAGTATCATTCAGCGTCAAGTTTGCAGAGCTGCCGCTCAATCTAAGCCGCACATTTACACCCGTGCCTGCAATGCCGCCCAATTTCAGCACCGCCGCCGATGCACCCGCCGTGCCTGTAACACCTACATTATTTATTACAGCATACTGTGCACTGCCCGCAAGCGCGCCCGATGCCTCGCCCGTAAACTGCGCATTTGTAAGCACCAGCTTAAGCCCGCTTACCTCTGCGCTGCGCTCCGCCGTACCCACCAGCTTGTCAAAAAGCCCTGCACCCGCCTGTTTTGTAAACGTCACGCTGTACCCTGCACCGTTATATGTCCCGCCAAAAGTCGGCAAAGACGTCCAGTTTTCATTTATTGCAATGTCGCGCGTTTGCACATACACGCTGTCCGCGCCCATCACATATTCTTTTCCGCCTATCACAACCCTCTCGCCGCTTCCGACTTTCTTAAGGTCGGCAACATTACCTATCGGAATTGCTCCTGCAACAGACGCATCCGCCTTTGCCGCATCATAATCAGCCTTTATTTTGGTATCCTTAACCTTAAGCGCAACCCACGTTGCAGGCGTTTCTGTAAGTGCCGCTTTTACATCCGCCGTTTTTAACGTATCGTTTTTAATGCTCAAGCCTGTCCCGACTGTCCATTTTTCCACAGCCAAACCAAGCGCCGCCATATCCGCGTCTGTTTCATTAAGCGTAACCGCCGCACTTCCGCCCATCGTAAGCGCTATCGGGCTCGGCGCTATACGCAAAGGCCGCACACCCGCCGACGCTGCGCCCATACCCACAGCTTTTACAGCCGCGCCCGAAGCCGCCGCCGACCAAATACCGTTTGTAATAACCGCGCCGTCCGCAAGCTCGCCGACAAAGCCGCCCGTGTTCGCCGTCGCCTCCACATATTTTACATACGCAAAACTGTTGTTAATGCTTACGCCTGTCGCTATACTTCCTGCAAATCCGCCCGATTTTCCGCTGCCCGTAACGTTCATTGTGCCTGTTGTACCTACACCCGTTATGCTCGCGCCCGTTTCGATTTTACCTGCAAGCATTCCGCTCAATGCGCCTACAGACGAAATGTTTCCCTCTACCCGCACGCCGTTTATAACAGCAGTCCCTGTGACCGTTCCCGCCAAACCGCCTGCCGCAACCGCGTCCGTTCCCATTTTAACGCCCGTAAGCGTTAAGTTTTGCACACTGCCGCCAATCTTGCCGAATAATCCGGCGTTGCCCTCCGCGTCCTTTGTCCACGCCGAAGACGGAATCGCGCCCACATCAATTGTGAAACCTCCGCCGTCATAGCTGCCCGAAAGCAACGTCTTTATCTGATATGCCGTAATGCCCGCAGGCGCAGTAATATTGCACGTTTGCACATACTGCCCGCCGTCCGCGACCTTTGCCGCAAATTCATCCCATGTGGAAATTGTCACAACCTTGCTGCCTGTTGTAACAGGCACATTCACCGCCACATCAGGGTAATTAGTACGCTTAAACACCCCTGTAACAACACTTGCTCCGTCCGCCTTTTTAGCGGTCACCTCTGCTTTTATCCCACGCTGTGTAAGCCCTACAAAATCCGTACCGCCCGTTTGACTCCAGCTCGAAAGCGTATATCCCACCGCTTCACGCGCCACAAGCTCTTTAGACTCACCCGTCAAAACCTCCGCACTGCGCGGCATTACCCCTATCGGCATAACCCCCGCATTGTCCGCACCCACCGCCGAAGCGCTGCCAAACGCGCCCTGTGCAGGATTTGAATTATACAGCCACGCACAATCGGTATATGTGGAAAGGGCAATGTTCGCCGCTGTTTGAGCGTTATAGCCGATAAATCCGCCTACCTTCGCTGTTGGTGCTGT
>JAVXIJ010000051.1:0-9626 GCA_036648415.1 Christensenella sp. | reverse complement strand
GCATTTCTAATGAAAATATATTTATCATATATTAAACATAGCTCATTGCGGCTATAGGTCTAAAAATATAAATGCCGTTGCGGGCGTCTATCCGCCCCTACAAGGGCTATACAAAGCACACATTAAAATTGCACAGATAGTGCGGGCGGGAGCCTCTGCATAGCGGCGCAAAAAAACCGCCTTTCGGCGGATTTTTACGTTTTGGTCTATTATACGGCTTTAGCTTCTTCATCATTTTTTTCACGCGACAGCTTGATATGCAGCTTGCGCTCCAAATCTTTGATTTTGCCATGCTCACGCGGTGTTATAAGCGTAAACGCTTTGCCGTCATTGCCCGCACGACCCGTTCTGCCGATACGGTGAATATAATAATCCGGTTTATCCGGCACATCATAGTTGATTACCATATCAATGTGATCCACGTCTATTCCGCGCGCAGCCACATCCGTTGCAATAAGCACCTTTGTTCTGCCCTTACGAAATGTATTCATGATGGTATCGCGCTCACGCTGGCGCATATCGCCATGCAGACACGCCGACGCAAGTCCGCGTCCGTAAAGCTCCTTTTGCAGCTCCTTTACCTTACGCTTGGTATTGCAAAACACAAGCGTCAAGCGCGGTCCGTGCGTTTTGATAAGCCCGCACACTGCATTTGATTTACGGCTGGTTTGCATATATGCCTGCGCAATCGTATCCACCGGGCTGTTCTGCTCCCCGATTTTGATACGCACCGGATCATTTTGAAACTGCTTTGCAATCGCCGTCACTTCTTTATTCATTGTTGCCGAAAACAGCATTGTCTGGCGTTCCTTAGGAACGGACGACAAAATCTCTTTCATATCATCACGAAATCCAAAATCAAGCATTTCGTCCGCTTCATCCATCACTACCGTATTAACATTTTTTAATTTTAATACGTTGCGCTTAATCAAGTCTTTAAGCCGCCCCGGTGTGCCCACAACAATTTGTGCGCCCGCCCTTAAAGCCTTTATTTGTATGCCCGCGGGCTGTCCGCCGTACACGCTTACCGTGCGCACGTCGCGCATATGCGCCGAAAGCTCTGTTGCAACCTTTGCCGTTTGCATTGCAAGCTCTCTTGTCGGGCACAAAATAATCGCCTGCACCTTTTTGCTCGGTGCAAAAATGTTTTCCAAAATAGGAATCATAAATGCTGCTGTTTTGCCCGTTCCCGTTTGTGCAAGACCGATTAAATCTTTTCTCTCCAGCAACGGCGACAATGTTTGTTCCTGTATAGGTGTAGGCTGTGTATAGCCCACCTTGTGCAATGTTTTATTCATTTCTTTTGATAATTGTTCTGAAAAGCTCAAATAGTTACCTCTTCCTTTTTTTCAAGCGTTCTTTACAAAAAAACAAAGATTTTGCCATTTCAAAGCAAAACCTTTAAGGTAATTCAACTTTGCATGACGCCTGCACTTGTATTTCTGATACGCTTGAATGCTACGCTTTTGCGTAAATTCATTCTGCTTGCGCAGGCTCTTTCCTGCGCGGGTGTATCATAAATACTCTCTGCCGGCGTGTTTTTCTGCCTCTGCCAATCTACTATACTTATTAATACTGTTGCATTATAACACACTTTTTATATTTGCACAAGCGATAAATTATGCCCGCGCCTAATCAAACACCACGCCGAATACAAACGTGGCTAAAAGCGCAAGCGACTCGCGCATAAACGAGGTGGGCGCGCTGTACATAAGCGTGGGAAAGGACAGCCCGTACACGTTGCTCATGCCCGCCGCGCGAGCGGTGATGCCCGCGCGCAATATATGGTAGTCATTTGTAACAAATACCGTGGTATAATTATTTTCGCCAAAGCGTTCATCAAGCAGCTTTTTGGAATTCGCAAAATTTTCACGCGTACTGGTGGATTTATCCTCTGTAAGAATACGCTCGGCGGCAATGCCGTGCTCTATTAAATATTCACGCATTGCTTGCGCCTCGGGAACCTCTTCCTGCGCGCCCTTCCCGCCGCTCACAAGCACAAGCGCGCCTGCGTTTTGCTCGGCATATTCTATTGCCGTATCCAATCTGCGCGCGAGTGTATCAGAGGGCTTTGTCCCCTTCAGCGCCGCACCGAGCACCATCACCGCATCCGCGTTTTGCGGCGGATTTGTATGCGCCGCCGCGTTCATTAAAATACCGCCCATCACAAACACAACCGCAAGAAATATATAGCCGATAATAAATATCCATTTTACCGCTTTTCCGACGCCGCGCGAAAACCATTGATTTAATTTCGGTGCAAAAACGCCGTACAAAATAATCGGTATGCTTAACAGCAAAGGCAGCACATTCCCAAGGTTAAAGTTATTTATCACTAACATTATACCTGAATATACAGCAAATAAAATGCCGACGGCAAGCAATGTATATCGCAATATTTTTAAGGATTTTTTCATGTTATGCGTTCCCGTTTTTAGCTTTTTGATGTGAAACAACCGGGGCTTACCGCCTTTATTGTTTTTCGGGGAAAATGTCTTTATAGTGCATCGTATTGCCGCACCCGCTTTGAAAAACAAGCGTTTCTTTGTTTACAAGCATAGGTATATGCGGAATTCCGGCTTCATCCACCTGTTCCCCGCAAGCCGCAAAGCCAAATTTTTCATAAAAACCGCGCGCTTGAACCTGCGCCAAAATGCACACCTGCGACGGGCAAAACTCGAACACCTTTACAAGCAGCACACGCATAAGCAAGTCCCCGATTCCACCGCCGCGAGCCGCCTTTAACACGCAAATTCTGCCGATTCCGAAATTCTTCCCGTCATGATACACCCGCCCTGTGCCTACCGGAGCATTGTCGTCATAAATCACAACGTGCATTGCCTGCGCATCCAGCGCGTCAAATTCATCCTCTTCCGCAAAGCCTTGCTCGCGCACAAACACGCTTTCGCGCACCATACGCGCATCCTGCGCGTTTTCAATTCCGCAAAACCACCGATTTGTTATCAATATTCAGGCACCCCCGCATCGTCGTGTGAATAATCAAGCTCCATATATCGCGTATATTCGCCCTGCCACTGCATATCTATGCCGCCCGTGGGTCCGCTTCTTTGTTTTGCAATAATAACACGCGCCTTGCCCTCATTTTCGGGGGTTTTGTCTTCAGCGTAATAGTCCTCACGATGCAAAAATATTACAACGTCCGCGTCCTGCTCAATCGCGCCTGATTCACGCAAATCCGAAAGCATTGGATACCGCGATTTATGCTCGCGCTTTTCCGACGCACGCGAAAGCTGCGACAGCAATAAAATCGGCACATTGAGCTCCTTTGCCATGATTTTCAAGGAACGCGTGATTTGCGCTACCTCCTGCTGACGGTTTTCCGAACGTCCCGACGTTTGCAGCAGCTGCAAATAGTCTATTGCAATAAGCCCCAGCCCTTTTTTCTGTTTAAGGCTCTGCGCCTTTGCCAGCATTTCCGTTGGTGTTATCACTGCCGAATCATCAATATATATTTCCGTGCCCGAAAGCTCTTTACACGCATCCGCAAATTTGCCTATTTCCACCGTGTTTAGCTTGCCCGTACGCGCGTTTTGGCTGTCGACCTTTGCCTGCGAGCACAGCAAACGCGTTGCGAGCTGCTCCGCCGCCATTTCAAGCGAAAACACAAGGCACACCGCCTTTTGCGTCAGCCCGATATGCTCTACCATATTCATCGCAAAGCTCGTTTTGCCCATTCCGGGGCGCCCCGCAATTACTATGAGCTGTCCGCCCTGTAACCCCGAAAGCATTTTATCCATAAGCGGGAAACCCGCCGGAAGCCCCATAAGCCCGTCTTTATTTTCCATTGCCGCCGTTATGGCAACATAGCTTTGTTGCAGCGCCACGGCAATATGCTGCAAGGTGCTGCGGTCGTCCTTCAGCGCAAGATTCAGTATTGCGGATGCCGCCAAATTCGCAATTACCCGCGCATCCTGTTCACCCTTATAACACTCGTCGCTGATTTTCATACATACATCAATCATCTCGCGCAGCGACGCTTTTTCTTTTACGATATGAATATAATGCTTTAAATTCGCAATGGAGGGCACAGTCATAGAAAGCCCCGAAAGGTATTCCATGCCGCCCATCGGCATATGCCCCTCCTGCTCCAATTTTTGGCTGACCGTCACAATGTCGACCGCTGTACCCGCACCCATAAGCTCGTTCATTGCATGAAAAATAAAGCGATGCTGTTGCTGGTAAAAATCCGTTTCACGCAAGGATTCCATACCCTCAAAAACACACTTTTCATTGAGCAGCATACTGCCTAAAATGGACTGCTCCGCCTCAATATTATTGGGTGCGACACGCCCCGAGCTTTTGTGTGACGCCATTTGTTCAGCCATCTGTAACCTCTACTTTAAACGCGGTGCTTACCTCCGCATATACTTTAACGCTGACATCATATTCGCCCAATTCCTTGATATTAGGAACTGTAAATTTCTTTTTTTCTATTGTTTCGCCGAGCTGTCTGCTGAGCTCTGCCGCAACCTCTTTAGCCGTTATCGCGCCAAACAGTTTGCCGTTTTCGCCGTGCTTTGCACTCATCACAAGCTTCATGCCCGAAATGCGCTCCGCAAGACCCTTTGCGTCCTCTTTTGCCACGTCTTTTCTATGGCTTTCCGCCGCCTGCGCAATGGTCGCCGCATTCAAATTTTGCGACGTTGCTTTATTTGCAAGCTTTCTCGGAAAAAGAAAATTGCGTGCATAACCGTCGCTTACATTTACAATGTCCCCCGCTTTGCCTTTGCCCTGCACGTCAACATTTAAAATTACCTTCATTTTATCAGTTCTCCTTTTTGTATTCGTCTATTGCCTGTCTGAGCTTTTCATCTGCTGTTTGCTTGTTCATACCCTTAAGCTGCGCCCCCGCAATGGTCGCGTGCCCGCCGCCGCCGAGCTTTTCCAAAATACGCTGTACGTTTATGCCTCCGATTGAGCGCCCCGACACCACCACTGTATCTCCTTGAGCGCACAACACAAATGAGGCGTTTATGCCGCGTATACCTATCAGCGAATCCGCCGCCTGCGCAGCAAGAAGCTGTGGATTTTTAGTTTTATCGGGACACCGTGAAATGGCAATGCCGTCCGCAAGCACCTCCGCGTTTTGCACGACCGCCGCGCGTGCGGAAAATGTTTCCAAATCATCTTGAAATAAATGACGAATGGAGGTTGTATCCGCGCCCAACCTGCGTAAATAGGACGCCGCTTCAAAGGTGCGCACTCCCGTTTTAAAGGAAAAACCTTTGGTATCTATGGCGATACCCGCCAACAGTGCTTCCACCTCCAACGGTTTTATGTACATTTTATCGGCAAAATATTCTAAAATCTCTGTTACCATTTCCGCAGTTGAAGACGCATACGGCTCATACAGCGACAGCGTAGGCGTTTCCATATGGGTCGTGCCTCGTACATGATGGTCGATTACCACCATTGTTTTTGCGCGTTCTACAAGCTCGGGCGCAATCACAAAGCTTTCTATTTGCGTATCCACCACCACCAGCATGGTTTGGTTGCTCATCATGCGCTCTGCCTCTGCGGGCGTTACCGTCACGTCCTTATAATCAGGGTCGCGCTTCATTTCATCTACCAATCCCTGCACCGCCGCGTTTGGCTTATCAAGCACAATATACCCTTTTTTGCCCGCCTGCCGCGCACACGCATAAATTCCGAGTGCTGCGCCGAGCGCATCTAAATCGGGCACGGTATGCCCCATAATCACGACCTTATCACACTGCTCCATAAGATTTTTCAGTGCGTGCGCGAACATACGTGCTTTTATGCGCGTGCGCTTTTCGATAGCCTGCTGTCCGCCGCCGTAAAATTTGTATCCGCCCTCATCCTTTATCACGGCTTGGTCACCGCCGCGTCCGAGCGCAAGCTCTAACGCCGCAGAAGCACATCTGTTTGCTTCTTCAGGTGCATTTCCCACACCCGTGCCTATTGAAAGGGTGGGGACAATCGCCATATTTCCTGTTTTTATGTTTTTTACATCATTTAAAATGTTAAACTTTCCCTGCATGAGCGTGGAAAGATACCGCCGCTCAAAGAACAAAAGATATTTATCGCGGTCATATTTTTGGTAGACGCCGCGCAAGTTTTCCGCCTGCGCAGAAATAATGCGGTCAACCTCCGCGTCAATTTTTGCATGGTCGCTTTGCAGCGTACCGCGCAGCAAATCACCGTAATTATCAATTTGGATATGGCACACCGCAACCATCACATTTCTTGATAAATCTGATGCTTCATAGGTGTTGCCTACATCAATCAGCCGATAAACCGTGTATTCCTTGCCGCTGTATTGCGCGGGTATAACCTCTTTTACATAGGTTGTATCGCCGATTTTCACCTTGCGATCCTTCGCCGGTTTATGCAGCTGCGGAAAAATCCTGAAAATGCTTCTGCCCTCACAGCGCATTCCCGCAATAAGCGAAAACGCCGGATTGTGCCACCCAATCATACCGTTTTTGCGTATGATTGCCGTGGGCATAGTGACCGCGTTTACATATTTATCAATTTTATCCGAGCAATCTGTGAGTATATGCGCCGCGATTGCAAACCAACGTTCTTTGCGGAAGGTAGAAGCAATAAAATATACTACCACCGCCAAGAATATTACAACTATCACCGCCATGCGTATCTCCGGCGGTTCCATGAGTATCGCAACCAACAGCGCCGCGCAAAGCAGCACCAATACAATAATCAGTTCCGTTGAAATATAAATCGCGCGCGTTTTTTTGTTCATTTTCCACCATCTTAAAGAGGGAACATTTCCCCATAATAATATATTTCTATATTATAGCTTTTACATCAATTCGTCAATGTACACAAATACATATTGCAAAGCTATGAGCTATGGCGAGCCTTATCTTTGATTTTGCATATAGCTTAGGGCTATTCCTCATAAACCGCATCTTCGCCGAGTTCTTTCCATGCGCGGCACTGCCCTATGCGCAGACCGCCGTCGCCGTAATCCTTGTCTTTGGCAAACTTCACTAATTTTTTGCACGGGAAGCCCTCGCACAAACCGCAATGTGCAAGTTTTTTTTCTTCACAGCAGCTTTTAACAGGGCAACGGTCCGCCCACACAGGCGCTTCACGGTTTACGCACCCGCCGCATTTCTCGAAATAATCACAGTTTGAACAAAGTCGTCCGCATCTTGCTTCTATCATATTTTGTACCTCTTCTACGTAATTTTATATAAATTCCTTTTGGTCTTTTTCCCTGAGAACCATCGTTCCTACGCGCGGTTCACACTCCGCCGCACGCAAGGTTGCGCGAATATAATTTTTTTTATCCTTTTGTAAAAACGGAAGATGATATGCCGCAATACGCTTCGGATTAAGCTCTTTCACCATTTTTTTGCCGCGTGTAAGCGTTATAAACGGGAAATTATACAGCGCCAAATCCGCATTGGCAAATACACCCGGAATATTTACAGGGCCGCTGTCGCCCAAAACCGTAAACGAAAACCCGTCTGTTTCAAACCGAAATCCATAGTTTACAACCTCTCTGAATTGCTCGCCCTCGTGCGTGAGCCTCACGCATTTAACTTTAATGCCGTCATATTCATGCGTTTCTTCGGCGGCGCTGAGCACCGTAAAGCGCTCCCCGCTGAAGTCGTCAATGGGCGAAAGCATCTTGGTGCGCGGATGGTTTTTTAAAAACTCGCGCGTCCATTCGCTGCTGTAATGGTCGGGGTGGTCATGCGTGTACACTATCAAATCAATGTTTTCAAAATCGCCCTCACCGTGCGCAATGCTGAAGAGCAAATCGTCCGGCACAGCGGAAAACACTTCCGTATATCTGTTGTGCAGCGCATCCACCAAAATCTTTTTTCCGTGATAACTAATCAACACACCTGCGTTTGCCGTAAGTCTTATAAAATCATTTGCTGTCATTATTTCTACCTGCCTCACTACATTATAGTGCATAGCGCATATGTTTTCAATTCCGTTTTTTGCGCGTGTATATCAGCACGGCTAAAACGCCCGCCGCTGCTATAACTATCCACCAATCCCTAAACATAACATAAGGCGCATCCGCAGAAATAAAGCTCACTTCAGCGTTTAGCACAGCTGACGTATTCGGCGCAAGCTCCGCCGTTATCTCTCCAAGCGGCGAAACCACCGCTGTTTTTCCGTTGTTTCCCACCTGCACCGAATATTTGCCCGTTTCCTGCGCGCGCAGCACGCTCTGCGCCAAATGACGCGTAAGCGGTATATCCCCCGCAAACCATGAATCATTCGTCACCACCGTCAAAAGCTCCGCCCCTAAACCCGCTGTGTCCGCCGCAATATCGGAAAACAGGCTTTCAAAACAAATCATCGCGCCCACCTCGCCGTAAGAGGTTTTGAGTGTGTTGCGCTCTCTGCCGTCCTCCAGGCTGAATTCACGTTCATATCCATTTTCAAAAAGCGGCACAAGCCGTTGTTTATGGTACATATCGCTTATTTTTCCGTCCGGTGAAACAAGGAACACGGAGTTGCGCAATTCAAAGCCGTGTATGCCATAGCACCCCACAATTACGTAACCGCCCGACATTTCGGCAATGCGTGCACACGGCTCATAAAGTTCAGCGTCTTCCGTAAACGAGCCATACACAGAATTTTCCGGCAATATTATGAAATCCGGTTTGTTTTTTGCCGCTTTTTCTGCTAAACTCAACGCGCTTTCAAACCGTCCCTCGCCTGCGTTTTCCGTAAAGGGCACGTTCATTTGTACCGCCGCGACGCTCACGTCGGGCTTTTTAACAGTGCGCACGTTAAGCGCGATTGCCCCGCCTGCTAAGTTAGCCAAAAACAATATACACGCCGCGCATAAATATGCCGCGCGTTTTTTATGCGTATATAAAATCCCCTGCGCCAAAAGCACACCCACGCCGACAATCAAAAAGCTTATGAACAGCACTCCGAAAACAGCTGCCGACTGCGTAAGCGGCAAAAGCCGCCATTGCGTAATTCCCAAACGCAAAAACGGTAACCCGAGCACACCCGCGCCGATTAACCATTCCGCGCCCGTAAACAGCACTGCCGCAAGCGGTGCGCGCAGCGCGTCATGGCATTTTATGCGAAAACCCGCCGTGAGCGCTGCGGTAAATATCGCCCCATGCACAAGCGATATGCCTATCCACGCCAACACCAAAAACAAGCCCGCCGTATTGCCTACGCGCAAGGTAATGTCAAGCGTCATTATTTGCGCATAATATACAAAGCAATATGCAAGCGCAAAAACTCCTGCGCGCGCAATGGTTTTTTTAGTGCTTTCGTTGTTTTTAAGCAACACGAAAAACATCGGTACCGCCCCCACCCACACAAACGGCGCAAGTGCCGATATATCAAAGGCAAGCGCGCAAAACACGCCGCTCGCCGCACATATTAAATAATCAATTTGTTTGTTTTTTATCTTCAATTTCACCTTTACCGTTTAGCAAGACCCGCAAGGGCAAGACCGCAAGACCTCGGGGCGCTGCCCTAAGACCCGCATTTGTAGGGGCGGATATTATCCGCCCGCGCCCTTTAAAACCCTAAGACCTGGGGGGGCGGGCCCGCCCCCCCCCCCGGTGCCAACACCCCGGTGCCCAAACTAAAATGAAACAGATGATAAAAAACAAAAAATATTTGTA
>JAVXIJ010000050.1:0-9868 GCA_036648415.1 Christensenella sp. | reverse complement strand
ATCGCTATATCATCAGGCCCGACACCCTCCAGCGGAGAAATTGTCCCGCCAAGCACATGATAAAGTCCATGATATTCATGCGTTTTTTCAATAGCAAACACATCGCGGGCATCTTTTACGACGCAAATCGTCGACTGATCGCGCTTAACATCCTCGCAAACGTCGCACGTTTCGCCCTCGCATAAATTTCCGCAAATTTTACAATACCGCACCTTACGGCGCGCATCATACATTTCAAGCGCAAATTGCTTTACTTCCGCCTCCGGCATTTTGAGCACATGATACGCAAGCCTTTGTGCCGTTTTTGCGCCGATACCCGGAAGCTTGCAAAACTGCGCCACTAATTTTTGATAGGATTGCAAGTTCATTTTGTTTACAATAATCCCCCAAGGTTCATGCCGCCCGTGACTTTCCCCATCTCGCTTTGCACCATCTCGTCCGCCGCGCTGAGCGCCTCATTGACCGCCGCCATCACAAGGTCCTGAAGCATTTCCACATCATCGGGGTCCACTGCCGCTTCTTGTATTTCAATGCTCTTTATCATCTTTTTACCTGTCGCGACCACGCGCACGACCCCGCCGCCCGCGCTCGCCTCTACCTCGCGCTCTTCAAGCTCTGCCTGCATCTGCTGCATTTTCGCCTGCATCTGCTGTGCCTGCCGCATCATGTTTTGCATATTCATTCCGCCCGGGAATCCGCCTTTTGCCATTTTTTATTTCCTCCACATTGTTTTTTCTTATTTTATCACAACTTTGTCTTTCCCAAAAAGGTCAAACAACTGTTGTTCCATACTGCCCTCTTCTTTTTTTTCGTATTTCGCTTCCAACACCATCGAATGCCCGAAAATTTCAGCGGTAACTTCATTCATGCGCGATTGATATGCCTCCTGCATAAGCAGCCCCACCAGCGCGCTGTCGTCCGCATTTGCCACTAACTTTAACAAATTACCTTTAACCTCCAGCCCTACCACAGCATCCACCGCGGGCGCTAACATCGGCAGCTCTCGCGTTATGCTTGCGCGAAGCTTCTGCAACGCCTCGCCCGCTTCAGGTATATAACGCTCTTCCGCTTCCTTTATTTCCGCTTTTTCCGCTTTTTCTATATTCTCAATAGCGCTGCGTTCCGCCACGGGCTTTATCGGCTCAAGCTTTTCCGGTGCGCCGTGCTCCTTTTTTGCCGCATCTACCACGCCCGCAAGCCCGTCTGCGGCAATCCCCGCCGTAAAACGCTCCACCCTCGCTTCTAATTTTTTAATTCTAAGCTCCATATCCTTTGTATCAATATCCGTAGTGTTTATGGTTGCCCGTGTAACCGCCGCTATAAGCACCGCATCGGGCGTAACCGCATAGCGCAATACACTTTGATTATAAATAAAAACCTCTAACACGCGCAGCAAATTGCTGCATTTATACGCGTCATACGCATCATGTGCAAGCCGCAAAGAGCATTCCGTAATAATATCGCGCAATATATTATGCGCCTCTATGCCGTCCTTTAACATCTGCTGCAACAGCTTAAGCGCCTGTGTCGGGTTTTCCTCAATTATCGCATCACACAAATTTTGCGTGCGGCCATATTCCGCAATTCCCATTGCCGCGTTTACGTGCTCTGTTGTAAGCGCGGTCTGCCCCGCAATGCACTGGTCCATCACAGACAGCGCGTCACGCATTGCGCCCTCCGCCGACTGTGCAATTATGCCGAGCGCTTCTTCATCATATGTAACATCTGTTTTTTCCGCAACCTCACGCAGCCGCGCAATTATGTCTTCCTCACTTATCCGCTTAAAATCATACCGCTGACAGCGCGACAAAATTGTTGCGGGCAGCTTGCGTATTTCCGTAGTTGCCAATATAAACACGGCATGCGGCGGCGGTTCCTCAAGCGTCTTTAAAAGCGCGTTAAACGCCCCCGCCGAAAGCATATGCACCTCGTCAATGATATACACCTTAAACTTGCCGAATGCGGGCAACAGCGACACCTTTTCGCGAATATCGCGCACATTATCCACACTGTTGTTGGATGCCGCGTCAATCTCTACAATGTCTACAAATGCGTCGGAAGCAAAGCTTTTACACACCTCACACTGTCCGCACGGATTTCCGTTTTGCGGGTCAAGGCAATTAAGCGCATTCGCAAAAATCTTTGCGGTGCTCGTCTTACCCGTCCCGCGCGGTCCGTAAAAAAGATATGCGTGCGAAGTTTGCCCGCTCATAATTTGATTTTTCAATATATCTGTAATGTGCTGCTGCCCATAAACCTCATCAAAGGTTTTGGGGCGGAACACACGATAAAGCGTTTTATATGCCACTGTATTACTCCTTGATTCTCATTTTTCGTTCGTCAAGATATTCATTAAACGCCTTGAGATTACGGCTCACAATAAGCTCCTGCGGAAAAGCTGCCTCTTCAAGCGCCGCCGCCGCTGCACCAAAGTCGCCGATATTGTAGCACGAATGTGCATCCGACGACACCGTTATGCGCACACCCTTTTCTTTACACAGCCTAATATATTCTGTGCAACGCGAAGTGCTGCCCTTACGAAATGTAAATGAATGATTGTTGATTTCAATCAGCTTATTATATTTATGCGCCGCGTCTACCACTTCTTCAATATTAACAGGATAATGCGGATTCCCGGGGTGCCCCACCACATCCACATATTTTTTACCGAGTGCCCCCGCAAGCGCCGCAGTGTTTTCCTCCACAGTGCCCGTTTCGATTACAATGTCGTGCATAGATGCAATCAAAAATTCAGATAAATTTATATACCGCTCTGCAACGTCCACATTGCCCTCATAATCCATTATGTTGAGCTCACATCCGCGTATAAGCCGCACTCCCTCGATAATATCAGGCACACTCCTAAGCACATTCAATATAAAATCAGGTGCGGCAACGCCCACCGCCGCGCCGTGATCGGTACAGCAAAATGCCTCGAGCCCCGCGCGCGCCGCAAAAATCGCGTTTTCACGCAGCGTGGAGTATGCGTGACCGCTTGCCACCGTGTGCGTGTGCGTATCTACCAAAAATTTCATCCGATTCCTCCATATATAATGCCTGCAATTATTTTTTCGCGGTATCTGTCAGCTGTCTGAAAAACAAATATTGCTGCGCAATTCCCGCGTATTCTCCAAACCGTTCTTTCGCAAATTCGTAAATTTGTTTGTCGTTGCCCTCAAAGCCATAATTATCACGCAGCACACGTTTTACGTGCACATCCGCCGGAAACGCGTCATGAAAACCGAGCGAAAAAAGCAACACGCAATCCGCCACCTTAGGGCCTACCCCCGGCAGCGTTTGCAGCGCGGCTTTCGCGTCTGCATATTTTTTTGATTTCAGCTCCTCCAACGAAAACCCATCCGCTATGAGCTTTGCGGTGCGCTTGATATACGGCGCGCGATACCCGCTGCCGCACGTGACGAGCTCTTCACAGCTGAGCTCTGCAAGCGCATTAGGCGTGGGAAAGCGATAATATATTTCACCGTTATATGAAAATTGTTCTCCCGCAAGCTCGCAGATTTTCGCTATTATTCCGCGTATGCGTCCTATGTTATTATTAGCAGACACTATAAAGGAAATCAGCGTTTCAAACGGCTGCTGGTTAAGCATACGCAATCCGCAGCCATATTCCCGACCGCGCGCAAGCGCCGCGTCCTCACAATCACAAAACAGCGCATTATAATCGCGGTCAAAATCAAAATAATGCCGCCAAATTTCCTCAAACTCCTGCTTTGTACACGGGGAAAATCTCACAGTATCTTCGCGCTTTTCCACGCGTAAATACCGCCCGTACGCCACACCGTGATATGCGTTTTCTCCGCATGATGTAAACCTAAAAGCCTGCCCGTTTTCAAAAATCTGCATTGGCTCAAAACAGCTTGTTCGGACGATTACCGCGCCCTCTTCACACATTATATCCATAGATTCAGTATACCATAAATGAGCGCCGATTAGTAGAAATACGCTGTGAATTTTTAATTTTTAATCACAAAAAAACCGCCTTTCGGCGGTTCCGGAGTGCCAAAAAAACTTTGGCGCTCTGATTTGACGTATCAGTCTGAAACATATGGCAGAAGTGCCATGATTCTTGCGCGCTTGATTGCAATCGCAAGTTCACGCTGATGCTTTGCACATGTACCGGAAGCACGTCTTGGCGTAATCTTCCCGCGCTCTGTGATGTACTTTCTCAGCTTCATAACATCTTTATAATCTATGGATTCGGACTTGTCCGCACAAAAAGCACATACTTTTCTTCTCGGACGTCTTGCACGCATAGGTCTTCTTGCTCTATCTTCACTCATTTAAGAATTCTCCTTTACTTTTAGTATCAGAAAGGCAGCTCCGCATCATCCATCGGCTGGAAATCCGCTAATTCCTCTGCAAACATATCATCTGCATTCTGCTGCGGTGCACCCGCGCCGCCTGCGGGCGCATTTTCGCGCGCTCCACCGGCATTTTGAGCTTTGCTTCCCACAAATTCCGCTTCATCCACGTTGACCTCTGTTACATAACGCTTCACACCGTTTTTATCATCATAGGTGCGCGTTTGTATGCTGCCGACAACACCGATACGCGAGCCCTTCACAAAATATTTTGCAATAAACTCCGCCGTTTGCCGCCATGCCACACAGCTTATAAAATCCGCAGGATAATTCCCGCTTGCGTCCTTATACCGACGCGACACAGCAATCGTAAAGCTCGTAACAGAAACATCGCTTGACGTTGTACGCCGCTCAGGATCTCTTGTTAAATTTCCAACGAGAATCGCTTTATTCATATCGGAACCTTCCTTTGTTTAATCACTTTTGGGCAAACTAAAAAACTGCCCTTTGCATTTTACTTACGCTTTAACTTTTTGTCCTTCGAGATTGATAACCATGTAACGCAACACATCATCAACGATCTTGTAATTTCTTTCAAGCTCCGCCGGCAATGTTGGTTCCGCTTCAAATGTCATCAGCACATAGTAACCGTCATTGATATATTGAATAGGATACGCAAGACGTTTTTTACCCCACTCGTCGATTTTTTCCACAGTACCGCCATTGTTCACAACAATATCAGAAAATTTCTTAACAAGCGCGTCTTTCTTTTCCTCTTCCATATCCGGTTTCAAAATGTACATTGATTCGTACTTTATCATCCGTAATTCACCTCCTCCCGGTCTAATGGCTCTGCTGTTTACCCGCAGAGCAAGGATGCTACATCAAAATATTATAGCGTATGCACCGCCATAAAGTCAAGCATTAACGTACTCTTTTACGCATGAGCACAACAATCGCCGTCACACACAGCGCAAGCACTGCCGTTACGGCATATAAATACAGCTGTACACCATCCCCTGTTTTCGGGGCTTTTTGCACTGTTGTATTGCTCGGCACGGCGCTTGGTGCAGACGCACTCGGCGGTGCAGGCTGTGTAGACGCGGGCGGTGCAGATTGTGTAGGCTCGGGCGGTGCAGGCTGTGTAGGCTCGGGCGACGAGCTTGGACGCGGTATTCGCTTGTTTTGCATCGTTTTTTCTATTGTTTTCCCATTATCTGCCGCGCTCACAAAAAACGCATATTGTCCATTATCAATTTCATAGCCGTCCGCCGCGGTTATTTCGCTGTAATAATAGCTTCCGTACAGCAAATCTTTAAATTCGGCTATACCGTTTACATCTGTCACGGCATATTGTTCATATGCCTGCGTGCCTGCGTTGTTTTTCACCGCAAATTTAACATTTGCAATAGGCTTGCCTGTGTCCGTATCTGTTTTTATAATCCTAAGCGCCGACTTTATACGTGTGTTTTCCACCTCTTTTGTGATTGTTTTTCCGTCATCGTTTTTATTTATAATCACCGTCGCCACCGCAATATTTTTAACCGGCACACAATTTTCAGGGGCGGAAACCTCATAAACATAATGCGTACCGACCTTTACATTATCAAAAACCGCTTCGCCTGCGGCATTTGTGAATTTTGTGATTTTCCCTACCCTAAAGCACGCACCCGCAAGCGGCGTACCCTGCTCATCCTTTTTCACAATCTTAATTTTTCCGCGAATGCTGTTGCCCGCGCTGCCGTCTTTTACAACATCCACATCAAAGGGCACGGAGGATGCATGCCCATGCACTTCCCCGTCATCAAGCGCAACTGCGTTATCTATTTGCTGTCTGCCCGCCGCTTTTTTTTCATCAATATCTGTATTGAACGCAAGCGCATAAGCATCCGATATATCGGTTAAAAATTTAAAATTGAAGGTATTTGTATCTGCGTCATAATCCGCGCTCCAGTTCCCCTCCATAGGCACTTCCACACGCGGCGCGCTCTCTTTTCCGTCGCTATTAAGCGTCAATTTGTAAAGCTTTATTGAATCTGTATCAGGTATCAGATAGTCATTCAGCACATCCGTAATTACAGGTTTGTGCACAGTCAGCAGATTATTATTGATTATCACATCCCACAAAATACAGTTTATACCATTTTGTTTTCCTGCTTTCGCAACAACGGATTTTGCAATTACCTGCGACGACGTTGCCGTCACATTATCGGGCAATGGCGGCGAAATCGGGATTTCATCCCCGCTGAGCGTTGCTTTATTAAATATTTCCGGCTGTGCCACCGTATTAAATATCGTCATATCCACGATTTTCGTTTTGTAAAAAATTTTCATGCTGTCTGTGCCCGCAGCCATATCGGGCAAATACACAAACAGCTCGGACGGCGTTTTTTCGTCCGTATATTCATATGTGTAGCCGACTCCCGTATTTGAAACTCGCTTGGGAATTGTCACGGGTGCGTTCGTTCCGATTTGGTATTGCAAGGTGCTTGCTTCATCAAAACGCTGTCCCGCAAAAATATCGTCCTTTACCGCACCGTTTGTAATCGCCATTTTGTTTTGGTTTACATCAATCTCCCAGCTCGCAAGCTTGTTTATCACATCATAGCCCTTTGGCAATTTACTTATGACCGTGCTCGTAACATCCGCTTTCCCGCTTGTCGAAAACCGCTCCGCCGCGCCGAATGTAATCGCAACATCATTAGTGTACGGCTTTGGTTTTTCAAGGTTTACCGCGTACACATTGTTATCCTCCACCTCAGTTTCAAAAACTACGGTGTGAACCTCCGCCGCGGGAACATCCCCCATTATGAGCGTCAGGCTTTCCGTCGTTTTCCCGTCAACATATGTAATTTTGCTCGTGTCAAACGGTGTGAACGGACCTGCCGCCGCGTTTACGGCACTTTTTACACTGCCCGCAACAAACCGCTGCCCCTGCGGTATCGTATCTATTATCTTAAGCCCGCTCATAGGTATTTTATTTGAATTTGCCGTTAATTTCCATGTGATACGGTGCGTGGACGGGTCATATGTACCGCTTTTCGCAATCAGGCTCGTCCCCACCTGTGCCTCAAAGGTTTTTGTTTTATTTCCCATACCGTCGCCGTTTATTACTGCTGTGTTCAAAAACCTCGTCGGTATGTTTTCATCATATAAATTCGGGTCAAAGGTCGTCGTATATTCTATTACATATTGCTTTGTTATGGTGCTGCCCGTCGGTGTATAAGTGATAGCCGTGCCGGTTGCGGCGTCCCCCACAATTGTAAAATCGCCCACCGCAAGCTCTCCGCCCGCCGCACCGTCGGGTGTGATTTTTAAAGATGACGGCTTATATGTAAGGCCTTTGGGGATGTTGTCCGCAAACGCAAAATGAGCGATAGTATAATTATCCGCGTTTACCGTAACCGTCCAATTTATTTCGGAATTCGCACGATTTACCGCTCCTGTTTTATCTAAAAAATCGGCGGCAATGCCCACCTCTGCTCTGACCTCGGGCGCTGTGCTTTTATCAGGTATAATCGCGCCCTTATCATCTTTTTTGACGATATTAGTGCGCTTTTCGACATCATATTGCGGATATTCTGTATCTGCTTTTACCTTATTTTCAAACTTTGTGTCCACACCGTTTGAAAGATCCGCCGCCGAAACCTCCGTTGTATATTTAATTGTATAAAGCTGCGTACAGTCAATGTTTCCCGCAAGATAATCGCCCTCATAAGTATAAATAAGCGTTCCGCCTTTTCCGCTCAACGGGTCTGCACCGATATGCGTAAATGTGCCGCCCGTTATTGCAGGTGTGATTACCGCGTCATTTGCGTAAACCGCATTTGCAGGCAGCGTATCCGTAAGCACCATTTTGGTGATTTTCTCATTTCCCGCGTTGTTTTTAACGGTCGGCGCAGCAGTAAGCGTCCACTCTATGCTCATATCCGTAAGGCTGTTTATCTTCTGCACGCCGCTTTTGGTTAAATCAACCTTGCCCTCCATAGGCAATACCACAAAAGGAATTGTGATGTTTCCGCCTACACCGTTGATGTTTGGGTCAAATGCAACGGTTTGTTCACCCTTATTCGGCGCTTTTATATCATCAAAAAACGCCGTCAGCCAAAACTCGCCCTTATCCCCCGTGCCGATTTCCTCAGTAAAAAGCAAGGTTGCCGTATTTGTGTTATCTATTGTAACCGTGCCGACCTTCTTTCCCGCCACCTTCAAGTCGACCGCAAAGGAAGTCTCTCCGATTTTAAATTCAAATTTGAACACATCGGGGATTTTAAAGATGTACGGCGTGCCCGTTCTCATAATGCACGTCTGCGGCTCATACATATATGCCAACACAAGCGGTGCATCATGCGGAATCAGCGGACAGCTCGGGTCTGTCACGTCATACGATTTTTTTCCGTCATTATAATAAATAGATAAAAACCTCAAAAATTCCGATGCCTTGGTTGCATAAGGATAATCAATCGTGAGCACCCCTATATTTGAAGTTGCCGCACCTATGGTCACACTGAAAAAATAATTTCCTGCCGCGGCATTGGCTGACACTGCGGCAATAATGTTGTCCGCCGTATTGCTCATTGCAACGCCCGTCGGTGCGGAAGTCGGGTGCTTGCCATCCTGATCCGCAAACCATTCATAGCTTGCCGCGTCCGTGCTTCCTCCCATAACCGCAAAAGACACGCTGCCCGCATCTCCCGCTCTTATGCTTCCGCTTTGCACGCCCACCATAATCGAACTGCGCGCGCCTAAAAAGCTTGCGCCCTCGTCCTGCGCGAGCGCATTGCTTTGCATCGGCGGCATAGCCGGTGTCTGTGCGGAAATATCCGCCGCATTTGTTTCCTCTGACGACACAATATCATTTTCCTTTACCGCTGTATCGGGCATAGCCGCTGTTTCTGTTTGCGGCGCTGCCGTATTTTGCTCTTCCGCCGACTGTGTTTCCCCGTTTCGGGATAACCCCTCCGCAAAAGAAAACAACGGAGCCTGCAACACCAAAATCCCCGCTAATATCAAAATAAATATACTGCGTATTACAAATTTCTTTTTGTTGTTCCCATGTTTTTTATTCATTGCGCGCTCACTTTTCGCTCATCTTACTGCACTGTTTTATGTATACAATGGTAACGATTCAGCGCGATTATGTCAACCGTTTCTATGCTTTTTTTGCTGTAACGGCAACTTTTTTTGCATAAGGTGGCGGGAGTCGAACAATACGCCTGAAACAAAGTCTTTTCGTCTGCTGCGCGATAACCCCCGCAAAAGACTAAACCTTAGGGCTCCGCCCTAAGACCCGCAAGGTCAAGACCTTAGGGCTCCGCCCTAAAACCCGCAAGGGAGCAAGCTCCCTTGACCCGAAATGCTCCGCATTTCTACTGAAAAAATATATGAGCTATACATTATATACAGCACTTACGGTTATGAGGCTGAAAATGCAAGTACTGTTACGGGCGGATGGTATCCGCCCCTACAAGGTCAAGAGCACACAGACCCGGCAAGGGCAAGAGCACACAGACCCGCAAGGGCAAGAGCACACAGACCCGCAAGGG
>JAVXIJ010000049.1:8567-10125 GCA_036648415.1 Christensenella sp. | reverse complement strand
AAATGTTACGAAAAAGTTACGATGTATTAAAGAATTGTTGATTTTTTGACTTTCTTAATATATAATGAAATTGAACTAAGCAGTGTGTGTGTGCTGCAAAAAAAAGACTTGTATGAGGTAGTTATGAAATCGGCAAAAAGATATGTATTTTTAATAGTTGGAATAATAGCATTTTTTGGAGCAATGGCGTTTTTGCCGATGCAAAATAATGTAGCAGAGGCTGCTACACCGTTTACTGTGGCAATAAACCCGGGGCACGGACCGTCAAAGACGGGCAGCGGTGCAGGTGGCGCGGGCGGGCTTAAAGAATCAATTATAAATGAGCAGCTTGCTTCTAAGGTGTGTTCTTCTTTGCGCGCGCGCGGAGTAAAGGTGGTGCTCACAAATTATATGACAAGCCTTTCGGACAGCACGCTTTATATTATTAAAAATCCTCCGGCAACAGGAAAGCAGTACGAGTTTGCCGACCCGGCGGAGCTTTTGCCCGCAATCAACACTCCGTGGGTGTTTGAACCGTCACTTAATGAGCGGAATGATTTGTGTATTTCATTGCACCACAATGCAGGCGGAAGTCGCGGAGCGGAAATATTTTATTCGAGTACGCTTGGGGCAGGCTATAATAAAAATTCAACAACTGTAGCGCGTTCGGCTGATATGGCTAATATGATCAGCAGACGTTTTTCAGAGCCCGGATTTCATATAAATAATCGCGGGGTTTTTGATAGAGATAATAATTCAATTACCAAATATTCTGTTGTACCGTCAGTGTTGGTGGAGGCGGGATATATTGATAATATGGACGAATACAATAAAGTTACCAACGGCACTAATCAACAGATAACCGCAGACCGTATTGCGGATGCGGTTGTGGAGTATAAGTCAAAATATAAGAGCTATGCTCCGCCAAAGCTGAACTCGTTCAGCACGCCTTCAACTCCTACATATAATCCTATTTTCAAGCTTGATGCAAATGTCAGCAACGCTTCTTCGGTTAAGGTGGCGGTGTGGACAGTAAAGGGTGATCAAGATGATTTGAAATGGTATAATATGCGCGGTGTGGGCAATGGAAACTGGGAACTTAATATTGATACGGCGGATTTCAAGTATGCAACGGATTATTATACTATACATTTGTTCGGGCAGGATGAAGACGGAAGTTTGAAGTTTTTGGACGCGAAAAATATATATTTGAATGCTGATGATAAGGCTCCGACTTCAACGGCGGTAAAGGGAATACTGAAGTCGGCAAATTCGCCTGTATTTACGGCAATTGCGGATAATGTAACCGACCCGAGCGGAGTGCGCGGAGTGCGCTTTGCGGTGTGGACGGAAAAGAACGGTCAAGATGATTTGCGCTGGTATGACGGAATGGACGGCGGCGGTACACCAAACTGGATGGTAGAGGTAAACGCCAAAAATCACAATGATGAAGCGGGCAAGTATATCATTCATGCTTACGGAACGGATAGGCGCGGAAATGACGGGCTTATGGGTTATTCCACCATTATGGTGAAGCATAAGGACTATACGCCACCGACGGCGGGCGGTGTAGACAGCA
>JAVXIJ010000049.1:0-8467 GCA_036648415.1 Christensenella sp. | reverse complement strand
TACAGTGGTATAACGGAGCTAAGGATTCGCGGGATAATTGGGTTAAGGAAATTGACGCCAAGGATCATAATGATGAAGCGGGCAAGTACATTATCCATGCTTACGGCACGGATGAATGGGGAAATGACGGGCTTATGGGTTATTCCACCATTATGGTGAAGCATAAGGATGTGACACCGCCCACCGCGTCAGGTGTAAGGACGAGCACCACCGAATGTAATTCACCCGAGCTGAGTATATTTGCCGATAATGTTGCGGATGATTGGAGCGGCGTAAAGAGCGTGCGCGCGGCAATATGGAGCAATGCAAACGGGCAGGATGATTTACAATGGTACAGCCTTGGAATTGTTGATTCTCCTAAAAATCTTACATGGGGAAGATTGATTCACTTGACTGATTTTAACACAGTCGGCGATTATCAGATTCATTTCTATGGTGCAGATAACGCAGGGAATGAGAAAATGCTGGGAAATACAAGCGTGACCGTTAATGTGGATGCGCTCGGCGGCTATAAGATTATGGGCAACTCCGGTGTAAGTGCGTTGCAGCTGGTGAAATATTATAACGGCGTTTCGGGGCATTATGATTGGAATCCGGCTGAATACGGTGGGATGTCTATCGACCAATTCTGCCAAAGCTACATAGATATTTGCAGCGCAGAGGGTGTAAAGGCGGAGGTTGCATTTGCACAGATGTGCTTGGAAACAAAGACGTTAAACTACGGCAATTTGGTAATTCGTCCGCAATGGAATTTTGCGGGGCTCGGCGCTACAGGAAATGCGGTGCCGCCGGATGCGCATAATCCAAACGGAGTGGATCAAGGCATCTATTTTACAACTGTGGAAAACGGCATAAAGTCGCAGATACAGCACCTAAAGGCTTATGCGAGCAAGGATAGCCTTGTGCTTCCGACAGCGCCTGAGTATAACCGATTTGGGTATGTGACGCGCGGATGTGCGCCTACCGTGGAAGGGTTGTCGGGAAAATGGGCGACCGGTATGGATTACGGTGCTAAGGTGATGGTTAAGGTAAAAGATATTTTGGCGACAAATGGCTGATAAAGGATGGTAGCATGACACCAAGGAAAATCGGAGAAGCAGAAGAAAAAGCAAAGGATACACGTAGGGAACGAAAAAGCGGCGGACGCAAGAAATGGATTATAATAACAGCGGCGGTGATAGCGGCTGCGGCAGTGGTGTTTATTATATGGAATCCTTTTAAGCTTTCTATGAGCTTTGCACCGCCCACACCAACCTACCCAACGATGCCGCCCGATGTAGAGCCTACACCTACAATCACAAGTGCGGTCGTGCCCACAGTCGCACCTACGGCAGGCGGGTCGGCTGTGCCGACACAGGAAATTGTGACAGCAGGTGCGGATGTGTTTAAAAATTCGTATGACCATATCGGGGAAACGGTGAAGCTTGAGGGCAAGGTCATCAAGGATTCTGAAAACAATCAAGGGCTTATGACGATTTATGTGCAGGCGGAGGCGGAGCAATATGCTTTTGTGACGATGCTGGACGAACAAAAAGAGCATACATACAAAGCGGGCGATACAGTGAGCGTTGTAGGCATTGTGTCGGCTGAAACAGAAATTAAGGACGAGCACGATTTGAGCCATAAAGGACCGCTTATTGCGGCTATGGAAGTCAAATTGAGTTCATGAGGAATATATTTTGATGAAAAAGAAGTGGATAGTGTATTTGTTGATAGTTATATCGGTGTTTGCTGTAACTGCGTGTGCACAGCAGGGTACGCAGAAATTTACAGAGTCGGGCGAGGTTATAGATCAACCGCTGAGCGCCGATGAAGTGGCTAAGCTTGAGGTTGCTGCGACACCCACACCGATAGTGACTGCAACACCGGGCGCGGATGTGCCGATAACTTATAACAAAGAGAAAAGTATTACGGTTAAATATCTTGATTTGGAAACAAATGAGATAGTTTCCAAAGAATACAAGGTGGCGGATGATGAGTCAAATGCAACGGCTTTTGACGCGCTCAATGAAGTGTACATCAAAGGTGTGCTGAAAAGTAACAATATCGGTGTAAATTCGGTAGTGTTTTCCGATGGGAATGTGTTTGTGGATTTCACCGACAGTATTTACAATCTGAACATGGGCTCGAACGGTGAGTATGCTATATTAGAGGGAATTGCAGATACATATATTGAGAATGTTGAAGGCATTAAAGGCGTTTATTTCACAGTGAACGGCGGTACATATGCTTCTGAACATATGGAGCTTATGAAGGATCAGCCGTATAAACAAAAGGGCGATAAGTAAATGCTAAACGGTAACTGAAGACTGCTGTCGTAAAATAATCAAATACGATAGCAGTTTTTATTATGCAAACTAAAGACATATTGAATATAACGCGCCTTTATGGTAGAATATCATGAATATGAACGTGATTTGAAAAGGGAGTAGTGATGGAAAACACTGTAAATGAATGTGATATGGAAGAAGAAATCCTGTCATTAAAAAAAGAGTGCGAAAATAAGCTTAATAATATGGAACGCGAAGCACTTAAAAAAGAATATATGCTGAAGTGTTCGTATACAAATAAAGAACGAGAAAATAAAAAGAGCGCAGACGTAAAGCTTTTGGCGCAAGCACAGGTTATAAATGAATTAGTGCAGAGATGTCAAGATTACGCCGCTACTATAGATGAAATCAAATCCTCAAGAAGCTGGAGAATTACAAAGCCGCTGCGCGCAGCAAGAAAAAACAAGCAGAATACAGCGACAGCGTTTAATGCAGAAGAGCAAGCGCATACGGTGTCGCCGATGCAGCAATTTGCAAAAGAGCCGTATACAGCCGAACAAATAGAAGCTTTTAGAAAAACTAAGTTTGCATATGAACCTAAAATAAGCATTTTAGTGCCGCTTTACAATACAAAAGAGGGCTTTTTGCGGGATATGACAGTTTCGGTTTTAAATCAGACGTATAATAATTGGGAGCTGTGCTTGGCGGACGGAAGCGATGAGGAGCATGCTTACGTCGGAGAGATTGCAAAAGAGTATGCCGCGACGGACGCGCGTGTTGTTTATAAAAAGTTAGAGCGCAATGATGGAATTTCGGGTAATACCAATGCGTGTATAAAAATGGCAACGGGGGAATATGCGGGGCTTTTGGATCACGATGATTTGCTGCATGAGGCGGTATTGTCGGCATATGTACAAGAGATTAACGATAAAAAAGCAGACTTTATATATTGTGATGAAACAACTTTTAAGGATACCCCTAAAGACGCGTATTTTCCGCACTTTAAACCTGATTTTGCAATTGATAATTTGCGAGCAAATAATTATATTTGCCATTTTTCCATGTTTGCAAAAAAATTGATTGACGAAGTGGGCGGTTTTAGGAGCGAATATGACGGCAGTCAAGATTATGATCTTGTATTGCGGCTTACAGAGCGGGCAGAGTGTATTGTGCACATACCGAAAATATTGTATTATTGGCGTGCGCATGAGGGCTCGGTGGCGCTGCAAGCGGACCAAAAGCCATATGCGTTTATAGCTGCGAAAAAAGCTGTCAAAGCGCACATGGAGCGTGTGGGGCTTGAGGGCGATGTAACAGATGCGCAATGCCCGGGGGTGTGCAGGCCTGTGTATAAGCTGAAAGACAAGCCGCTTGTTTCAATAATAATACCGAATAAAGACAAGAAGTATTTGACGAAATGTATTGAATCTATTATGTTTGCGTCAACTTATGATAATGTAGAGATAGTTATTGTAGAAAACAACAGCGAGGACCCGAACACATTTTTGTATTATGAAAAGCTGCAAAGGTTATTTAACAACGTGAAAATTGTTGTTTGTAACGGTGACGGAATCTTTAATTATTCACGGTTAAATAATGCCGGAATAGGCGGAGCAAGCGGTGAATATCTGTTGTTTTTAAACAATGATATACAGGTTATTACACCTGATTGGATAGAGCAAATGCTGATGTATGCGCAGCGCGAGGACGTAGGTGCTGTGGGTGCAAAGCTTTATTTTGATGATGATACTGTTCAGCACGCGGGTGTTTGCTTGGGGCTTGGCGGCGTGGGTGCGCATTGGCACAGGGGCGTGTCAAAAAGTGCATATGGATACATGGGAAGATTGTGTTATGCGCAGGATGTATCTGCCGTTACAGCGGCGTGCGTTATGGTGCGAAGCAGTGTTGTAAAACAGGTGGGTGGATTTAATGAACAGCTTGCGGTAGAATATAATGATGTTGATTTTTGTATGCGAATACGCGCGGCGGGTTATTTGATTGTATTTACGCCCTTTGCGGAATTGTATCATTTTGAATCTAAAACGAGGAAGGTTTATACCGACCCGGCAAAAGACGCGCAGCATTTGGCTGAGGAAAAATTGTTTTTTGAGCTTTGGGGCGGGGAATTGAAAGATCCGTATTACAATGCGCAATTGCCGCTTGATGTTGATGCGTTTGCGTGCGCACTATAGCAGAATACATAAAAAAGGATAGCATATGATTAACAAATTAAAAGAGTTTTGGATGTTTTTAACAGAAATATTTGCAAAGCGACAGCTTATTTGGGAGCTTGCAAAAAATGATTTCAAGGCAAAATTTGCAGGTTCGTTTTTCGGCGTGCTGTGGGGTTTTGTGCTGCCGATTGTTACAATCTGCGTATTTTGGTTCGTATTTACGGTGATGAAAAGTCCGCCGCAAGACGATTTTCCGTTTATTGTTTGGTTTGTACCGGCATATATACCGTGGATGTTTTTCACCGATTGTCTTTCAAATACGGTGGGTTCATTGTATGAGTACAGCTACTTAGTAAAAAAAGTAAAATTCAGGACAAGTATGCTTCCGTTAGTAAAGATTATTTCGATAATGATGGTAAACTTGTTCTTTGTCGGCGTGATTTTCATAATAATGGCGGTGTTTAAAATACCGATTACATTGTATGTGCTGCAAATTATTTATTACTATGCAGCCCTTGTGATTTTCTGTGTCGGGATAAGCTGGTTTGTGTCGTCGGTGGCGGTATTCTTCAAGGATATGTCGCCGCTTGTAAATGTAGTGGTGCAGCTTGGGTTCTGGGTGACCCCTATTTTTTGGTCGCTGGGCGGAAGCGGTATGCCGAGCTGGATAGTTACAATCGCCAAACTAAATCCGATTTACTATATAACGCAGGGATTTCGCGAGAGCTTTTTATATGGAATCGGGTTTTGGCAAAGTCCGGTGCAAACGCTGTATTTTTGGGTATTCACCGCGATTGTATTTGTGGGCGGGGCAATGGTGTTCCGCAGATTAAGACCGCATTTTGCGGATGTATTATAAACCTTTTGGAGGAATAAATGGGAAAAATTGCGGTCGGTGTTGACCATGTCACAAAAATATATCCTTTGTATCAAAGAAAATCGGATCGCCTAAAAGAAGCGTTGCACCTTACTCGTAAGAAAGTGCATGATGATTTTTATGCCTTAAAAGATATTTCGTTTTCTATCAGAGAGGGCGAGTGTGTGGGCTTTGTAGGCAAAAACGGCTGCGGCAAAAGCACACTTTTGAAAATTTTGACGGGCGTGCTTACGCCGAGCGTAGGAACATTTCATACAGAGGGCAAGATTTCAGCGCTGTTAGAGTTAGGCGCGGGGTTTAATTTTGATTATACGGGCATAGAGAATATTTATTTAAACGGCGCTGTGATGGGGTTCACCAGAGGAGAAATGGCAAAGAAGGTGGACAGCATCTTAGAGTTTGCCGACATCGGAGAATTTGCTTATCAGCCTGTTAAAATGTACTCATCAGGTATGTTTGTGCGCCTTGCATTTGCCGTGGCAATCAATGTAGAGCCTGATATTCTCATAGTGGACGAGGCGCTTTCGGTGGGAGATATTTTCTTTCAGCAAAAGTGTTACAAAAAATTTCAGGATTTTAAAAATGCGGGAAAGACAATATTGTTTGTAACGCATGACATGGGAAGTGTTATTAAATATTGCAACAGAGCGTTTCTTATGAACGACGGAGAGCTAATATCAGAGGGTACGCCTAAGCAAATAGTAGACCAATATAAAAAATTGATGGCGGGTATTGATTTTACGCCGAGTCTTCAAGGTGCTCACGGGGATGTTGTGGGTGAAGAAGAGCATATTGAGGAAGAAAAACATGAATTTACGGGGGATTGGAAAGCTCAATATGCACTAAATCCGGAACACATTGAATACGGCGATAAAGAGCTTGAGATTGTTGATTTTGGGATATTTGATGAAAATGATAATATTGTTACCACTTGCAATAAGGGTGAGCGATATAGTGTCAAAATGAAAGTGAAAGTAAACAATATCGAAAATATAAAAGAACCGATTTTTGCGTTATCTTTTAAAGATATTAAAGGAACAGAAATTACGGGTTCAAATACGAGCTATGAAAACACGCCGTTACCGGAAATGAAAAACGGTGACGAAATTGTTGTGTCGTTTGAGCAGGAAATGAATTTTCAGGTGTTCCAATATTTTATTTCGCTTGGCTGTACGGAATATCTGCCGGATGGGAATTTAAAAATATATCATAGACTGTATGACGTTATGGCGCTTAATATGCTTGCTGAAAAAATTACACTTGGGTATTTTGATATGAACTCTGAAATCAGCGTGACAAAAGAGGGGAATTAGTATGAAAATAGGCAATGTTATTGTTAATATGGATTATTATGATGAATCCTTTACTTATTCAGAAGGTGATATTGAGGATGAGCTGTTAGAAATAGTTAAGAGCAATGCAACATATGATGACATATTGATGGACGATAACAGATGGTCAATTCTTTATCATTTGCATAGCGGGCGTGAAAATGTGCTTGCGTGGTATCCTTTTACAGGTGAAGAAACTGTGCTTGAAGTAGGCGCAGGCTGCGGTGCAATCACAGGACTGTTGGCGCGCAGCTGTAAAAGAGTAGTATGCAATGATATTTCGCTCAGACGTTCGCAAATAAATGCTTATAAAAATTCGGAATACAGCAACATTGAAATAGATGTGGGAAATTTTATGTCGGTGGATTTCAAAGAAAAGTTTGATATTATCACACTTATCGGGGTTTTAGAATATGCTGAAAATTATGTGCATGAGGAAAATCCGTTTGTAAGTATGCTGAAAATTACTAAAGGTATGCTAAAAGAGGGCGGAAAGCTTATAATTGCTATTGAAAATAAATTCGGTTTGAAATATTGGGCAGGGTGCAGAGAAGATCATACAGCAAGGTTTTATGAAGGGATAGAGGGGTATCCCAACACTCAAGGGGTAAGAACATTTTCCAAAAAGCAGCTTTGCGCTATGCTGCAAGAGGCGGGGCTTGCGCAATATGAATTTTATTATCCGCTGCCGGATTATAAGTTTGCGAAGACTGTATTTTCTGATAAACGGCTGCCGAGCGCGGGTGAAATAGGGGATATATACCATAATTATGATAATGACAGGTTGGTTACATTTGATGAACCGTCAGTATATGATCAAGTGATTCATGAGGGAATGTTTGATTTTTTTGCTAATTCATTCTTGATTACAGCGGGGATAAAATAATGAGCGTGATTTATAGTAATTTTGTAACAAATCGAAGAAAAGAATATCAATTACAAACAAAAATCATTGAAGAAAACGGGAAAAAGTTTGTGCGCAAGATTGCGTACAGCGCTGACAGCAAAAAGCATATTGAGCGCATTGCGCAAAACTGTGAAAGGTTAAAGCAAGCAGTTTCAAACGGAACAGAGGTTTGCGGGTGCAGCTGTACAGATGATTATATAGATTTTGAATTTGTTGAGGGCAAAACATTAGCAGATTGTGTATATGATGCCTATAATTCAGGCGGATTTGATGCCGCCGCAGAAAAATTTGATGAATACAATCACTTTCTGCATACTTGCTGTAAAGAATATAAGCCTTATGAATACAGCGTGGAAGCCAAGAATATTTTAGGTGTTACAGAGGTTGGTGAGCGCGAATGTATGTATCCGGCTAATATAGATTTGGTGCTTGGGAATATTATCGTGAATGACGGCGTCTATACGATGGTGGATTATGAATGGGTGTATGATTTTGCTGTGCCTGTGGAATTTATACTGTATAGGGCGTTAAATTTGTATTACTATTTGATAGATAAAGAGCATACCCAAGATATAGACAGGATGTATGAGAGATATGGGATTACTGATATTTCCGTGGGACTATATAAAATCATGGAAAATAATTTTGTGAATTATGTACATGATATGCGCGGAATGGCGAGCGTTTTTGGGCAATATCTGAAGCCGAGAGCGAATATTATTGATATACGCGCGCTAAATGAAAAAGTTGCAGAGCTTGAGCAAAGTGTCAGCTTGTACGCTGACAGCGTGAATGAATATGAATGCCGCTGCCGTGAATATGAAAGCCGCTGCCATGAATATGAAGCGCGCTTTGTGAATTATATAAATGAGGTTGAAAGCTGGAAACAAGAATATGCAAAGCTCCAA
>JAVXIJ010000048.1:0-10391 GCA_036648415.1 Christensenella sp. | reverse complement strand
GTTTCTGACAACGGGATTGATGGTGTTGGGGCTTGGATTGGCGGGGTGAGAAGTTTTGTTGAAAATATGAATGGTAAAAAGTTGTGTATTAGTGTAATATAAATGTAAATAAGTGCGGCGGCGGTATCGGCGGGGGCACTTAATTTATATTGCGAAATGGGCATACATAAAAATGGAAAACAGAAGAGTTACAATCAAAGATGTTGCGCGTGTGGCAGGGGTTTCCACGGGTACGGTTTCAAGATTTATCAGAAACAAGGGATATGTGGGCGAGGAATCTAAGAAAAAAGTGGAAAGCGCAATTGACGAGCTGCAATATATTCCCAATGCCGCGGCACGGAACATGGTGGACGGAAAAAGCAAAATTGTGGGGGTTGCGGTACCTGAAATAAACAATCCGTTTCTTGCAAATTTGATGATACGTATGGAAGAAAGCCTTTCTATGCGCGGATATTCTGTTATGCTGTGCAACACGGGATTTAACCCGCATAAGGTGGAAACGTTTATAAATGATTTGATTATGCGGGATGCCGAGGGTGTTATATTGGCGGCAACGGATATTATTTTTACTGATGAAAACATATTGAGTAAAATCAATAAATATATGTACGGCGTAAGTGTGGGACAAAAAATACCGAATTTTGATTGTATAAATTTTGCGGATTATGAATTGGCGTTTCAGATTACCGAATATTTAATAAAAATGGGGCACAGAGATATTGCGTGTATTGCTTTTAATGAAAACGCAACGCAGACGATGGCAAGAAAAGCAGGGTTTATGCGGGCGATGGAAAAATACAATATACCGATCAGAAAAGAAATGATGATTGGGTTTGAGAGCATACTTAAATATGTAATCGGCGAAAACGGCGGTTATATTTGTGCGCAGAAGCTGTTTGAAAACGAAAAATGGCCAACTGCCATAGTTGCGGCGAACGATTTTTATGCGATAGGGGCATATAAGGCGGCGACAGAGCATGGGCTTACTGTGGGCGAGGATATTTCCGTTGTGGGGTTTGATAACATAGATATGGCAAATTTTATTTCGCCGACGCTTACAACGGTAGATTGTGATACGCATATAATGGCAGAGCTGGCGGCGGATTTACTTGACAGGAAAATAAAAGGGTTGTACAAAAAAGATGAAACGCAAGAGGTTATTTTGCCGGCGTCGATCATATACAGAAATTCAGTAAATAAAAATTGTGAGAAAATTTGAAATTAGGGCTTGACAAATTCGGCGGTAGGGTTTAATATGAAATTATTCAATATGTAAACGTTGACACAAATTGATTGAGGCGGAAGATTTCAGCACTCGCAGGTCAGCGCAAGCATAAGGCAAATATTTAACAGTTCTTTTTTTTACCCGGTATGTTAACGTTGACATAGAGCATTTATTCACAGAGGATTCTTGGTTAAGCAGATGTGTCAACGTTGACATAAAAACTCTTTATAGATTTACATAAAAACACCAACACACAATATAAAGAGAATAAGCAATTTTTTAAGACCGATATTATTTTCGGCAATATCAAGATTTAATATAGGAGAAGAAAAATGTATTCGGATATGAAGAACTTTTAATAACACCGATGTGTCAACGTTGACACAAAAACTCTTTATAAATTCGCATAAGAATGTTGTCACATAATATAAAGAGAATACGCAATTTTTTTTAAGACCGGTATTATTTCCGGCAATGTCAAAGATTTAATGTGGGAGAAGAAAAATGTATTTAGAGATGAAGAACATTTCAAAGTCTTTTCCGGGCGTGAAAGCGCTGCAGAATGTTGATTTTAGTGTTGATGAGGGTGAAGTTGTTGCGCTTTTAGGTGAAAACGGCGCAGGCAAATCAACACTGATGAACGTTTTGGGCGGTATTATCGGAAAAGATCAGGGGCAAATATTTATTGACGGGCGGGAAGTGCAAATTAAAAATGTGCATGACGCGCAAGCAGAGGGGATTGCTTTTATACATCAGGAGTTATCCTTGTTCCCTCAACTGGCAGTGCAGGAAAATTTATTTATGGATAATTTCCTCAAAAAAAAGAGAAGTCCGTTTTTGGACAAAAAAGCAATGTACACAAAAACATTGGAAACTTTTGAATTATTTGATATTGAAATAGACCCGCACGCAACAGTTAAAAATTTATCGATGGGCGAACAGCAGCTGGTGGAGATAGCTGCGGCAGTGCTAAAGGATTCTAAGATTATTATTTTAGATGAGCCGACAACTTCTTTGACGGCGCGGGAATGTGAAAAGCTTTTTGAAATAGTACGGAGATTGAAAGCGGAAAAAAAGCTGATTGTTTTCATTACGCATGATTTGGAAAAGGCTTTGGCGTTATCAGACAGGGTGTACGTTCAAAAGGACGGAAAAAATGCGGGCACAGGCAACGCAAAAGACCTTACAAAAGATGACATTGTGAGCATGATGGTAGGCGAAAAAGCGGGAAAGCATTTTGTTAAAGTTCCGAGAGAAATTCAGGGTGAAACAATTCTTGAGTTTAAGAATGTTACCACAAAAAAAGTAAAGGATGTTTCGCTTTCGATTAAGCGCGGAGAGATATTAGGCATGTATGGGCTTATCGGTTCGGGAAGAACGGAGCTTATGCACGCGTTATACGGGCTTGACAAGCTTGAGGCAGGGGAAATTAAGATTTCCGATAAGAAGGTTGAGCGTTTGGAGCCTAAGAAGCTGATGGACTTGGGCGTGGCATATTTGACAGAAAACAGGCGGGATGAGGGGTTGTTTCTTGAATTAGGAGTAAACATCAATGTAACCGTTACAAGCTTGAACGAATTGAGGCAAGGCCCGCTGCGCCTTATCGGGAAAAAGAAAGATTTGGCACTTACACAAAAAGCAATCAAGGATTTGCAAATAGCGGTGCCGAGCCCTTACCAGCTTGCGGGAAAGCTTTCGGGCGGTAATCAACAAAAGGTTGTAATCGGAAAGTGGCTGCACAGAAACCCGCGAATATTTATTTTGGATGAGCCGACGCGCGGCATTGACGTGGGTGCAAAAAATGAGATATACAAGCTCATAAATGAAATTGCCGAAACGGGCGTAGCAATTATACTGATTTCCTCGGAAATTGAAGAGGTGCTCGGAATAAGCGATAGATTGGTTGTAATGGCACACGGACAAATTGCGGCGGAATTACGGCAGGATGAAATATCGCGTGAGAATGTAGTTAAATACACAATGAGTTAAGGGGGAACGACACTGTGATACTAAAAAAGTTGAAAACGAGTGATTTTTGGTACTCGAACCTTTTCTATATTTTAGCCATTATTTTTGTAATAGGCTTTGGAATTGTAAATCCAAAGTTTCTTGATGGGGCGAATATAGCGAATATTTTTGCTCAATCCAGCGTTCTTATAATTATGAGCATAGGTATGGCGCTGGCGCTTATCACAAAGGGAATGGACATGAGTGTAGGCTCTACATTGTTCCTATGTGCGGCGACTATGCAGATATTGAACAAGAATTTCGATATTGGAATGCCGGAGATGATGATGATAAGCATCGCGGTCGGGCTTGCGGCGGGCGCGCTGAACGGATTTATTGTTTCTATGTTCAATGTATATCCGCTTTTGCCCACACTTGCGACGATGTTCGCTTATAAGGGAATCGCGCTCATAATCGGCGGCGGCGGAAGCGCAGTAATGCCTATGTTTTGGAGCGAAATCATAAGCGCGCGGGTAGGACCCGTTCCGATACACGTATTTATTGCTATAGGAATTGCGATAGTTGTGCAATTGTTACTGAATAATACAAAGACAGGGCGGCATATATATGCGCTCGGGGATTCTGAAAAGACATCGCATGAAAAAGGAATTGACGAGAGAAAAATAAAGGTGCTTGTTTACACACTTTCAGGACTTATGTGCGGAATTGCGGCGATTATATTCTCGGCTCAATCAATGTCGGTGCCCGCATCTACGGGAAGCGGAATGGAATTTAAGTGCGTAATTGCGGCAACGTTAGGCGGAGTCAGCATGTTTGGCGGGAAAGGCACTGTCGCCCCCGGGGTGATCATAGGTGCGCTGATAATGTCTATTATTTCAAACGTATTGGTGGTATCAGCCGCCTCGGCATACATTTACACGGTTGTTTACGGCTTGGTAATACTGTTTGTGGTGCTGTTGGATACGCTTAAAAATAAGAAAATGGTAAATGCTTAAAAATGATTTTATAGTTTCAAATCAAATGATTTGAAAAACATATATATAAATGGAGGAAGTAAAATGAAAAAAGTAATTGCTATCGTGTTGGTTATGGTATTGGCGTTTTCGCTGATGGCTTGCACAGGAACGACTCAGCCAAAGGAATCGGCGGCTGAAGCAGCGGTGACGGAAGAAACAAAAGCAGAGAAACCGGAAGCTGCAAAAGCGGACGCAGGGGAAAAGATGAAGATAGGGCTGTCACTCCCATCGCTTATAAGCCAATATTTTGAGGGCGTAAAGCAGGCGGCGACAGTTGCAGCTACGGCGGCAGGCGCAGAGCTTGTTGTTGTTAATGCTGACGGGGACGCGGCAACGCAGAAAAAGCAGATACAGGATTTGATTTCAGGCGGATGTCAGGCAGTTATAGCGGTTTCGCAGGATTCTGATGCTATTGTATCATCGGCTGCGGATTGTGCGGCGGCAAAGGTTGCATTTATCGCGCTTGGCAGAAAGCCAACGGATATGAAGGACGTATCATTGTACCTTGGGTTCTCAAATGAGCAGTCGGCGGGTCTTTGTGCAGAAAATATTAAAAAAGCCGCTACTGAGTTAGGACAGGATAAAGTAAAGATTATTGAGATGGTAGGCGACTTGAATGATACAAATGCAGTAGAACGTAAAGATTTCTTTGAGAAAAAAGCTAAAGAGCTTGGTATGGAAATTGTGGCAGAGGTTCCGACAGAATGGGATGTTGATACAGCATTTAACCGTTTGACGGACACAATACAGAACACAGAAGAATACAATGCGATTTATGCACCGTCGGATATACTCATTCCTGCGATTATGTCAGTGCTTTCGGCAAGAGGCGAGTGGGTGAAGTACGGCGAGGACAACTACAAAATCATTACGGCTATTGACGGTTCGCCAACAGGAGTTGCTGCTGTTAAAGACGGATATGTGTATTGCACATCTAATGATGACGCATTTGTACTTGGTAAAGCGGGAGTAGAAAGTGCAATAGATATTATTAAGAACGGCGCTCCGACTGAGAAAGAGCAAACGTTGGAGTCTATGCCTGTTACAAAGGATGTTGCTGATAAAGCCGGCGACAGTATTTGGGGAAATGCATTTGCCGATTAAGGCGTGCAGGTAAGTTGAAATGGTTTGACGGTGTCAAGAATTTGCTTGGCACCGTCAAAAATGGAAGGGGGATGCCCGGCGGGGCTGAAACAACGGTATGAAAAAAACGGTTAATGTAATTGTTACAGGGATAAAGAACAATCCAATAATAATCGCTTCGCTTGCAATATTCGCTGTTATGCTATTGTTTGTTCCTAAGTTCGCAACTGCGGATAACTTGATGTCTTTATTGGGGCAGATGTCGTATTTAGGTATTGCAACGGTTGGATTGGCGTTTGTACTTGTAGGTGGAGGAAACGATCTTTCAATTGGTTCAATTATGACGATTACAGGTGTTGTTGCGGCAATGTGTATGTCTGCGGGTATGCCTATTGCAATAGCAATTATAATAGCGCTGGCGGTCGGAGCGGGGATAGGCGTATTAAACGGAGCGTTTGTAGCAGGATTAGGCGTGAATGCGTTTATGATGACCTTGATTACACAAATGTTGTTTGAAGGAATTGCGCTTGCGATTACGAATGCAACATCTATTACGGGGCTGCCCGAAACGTTTGTGGCTATGCCATATGAAACAATATTATTTATTCCGATTCCTATAGTTATAATGCTGGCGGTTTATATTGTAGGGCATATTGTGCTTACAAAGTCGGTATACGGTCGAAAACTATTTGTAACAGGCGCAAATGCTAAGGCGGCTAAGCTTGTGGGAATAAAAATAGGCGCTGTATTGCTGGGAGCATATGTTATAAGCGGAATTTTAGGCGGAGTTGCGGGAATTATTGTTACGAGCAGGCTCGGGGTAGGTTCTCCGGCATCCGGAAGTAACATAATACTTGATATTATAAGTGCTGCGGTTATCGGCGGAAACAGTCTTTTCGGCGGTAAGGGTTCAATTATAGGGGCGGCGTTTGGTGTGCTGCTGCTTGGCTTGATTTCAAATGGTTTGACATTGTTAGGTGCGGAATGGGCAACTACGATGATTATAAAGGGGTTAATCATTCTGTTGGCAGTGGGTATTGATGTGATGAGTTCTAAATTGATGACAAAGAAAATGCTGGCAAATTAGCAGAATAAGGAAATGATATGAACAACATTAGTAAAAACGATCCTAAGATATTCCTTGCGGCAGATAATTGTTTTGGCTATAAAAGATGGGTTTTACCTGATGAATGGGGCAAGGTTTTAAAGGAGCTTGGAATAAATTTTGTGGAAGCAAGCGCCGATAATGAGCTTGATCCGTTTTACATGGGAAAGCAGTATCTTACGGACTGGGTGAAAGATGTAAAGAGCGCGGAAAAATTGTATGGAATTAAGGTTTCCGATATTTATTCGGGGCATGGCAGCTATACAACGCTTGGTTTGGCACATCCTGACAAGCGCGTGCGGGAACGTATTAAGAAAGAATGGTTTATGCGGCTGATAGAGATTGCCGCAGAGCTTGAGGCGGGTTTTGGCTTTTTTGCACACGGATTTTCGCAGTCAATGCTGCAAAATTCAAGGGTGTATGAGCAATATAAAGAAATACTTTTGGATAATTTTTGCGAGTTAGCCGAATATGCTGAAAAAGTAGGGTGTAAAAATATTGGGGTGGAGCAAATGTATTCGCCTCATCAGATACCGTGGCGTATCGATGAAACACATGAGATGATGCGCGAGCTTAAAAAGCGCGGACATGATTTTTACTTTACAGAAGATTTAGGGCATCATCATATGAAATTTATAAAGCCTAAGCGAACGGATATTGTGGAGGCGGTTTTAAAAAAGCAGAAAAAAGGGCTGTGGCTCGGGACGGAGAATGCTTATCAGCTGTACGAGCTTGCATTGAGATGGGACGGAAACACCGACAGCGTGGTGAACAAGCTTTTGGATGATATTGATGAGCATGGATATTTGTTTGCGGAAGCACGTGACGGGGATTGTTATCAGTGGCTGGAGGAAATAGGGGAGTATGCTCCTATTGTGCATTTACAACAAACGAACGGCACAGAGTCCGCACATAAATTTTTTACTGAAGAAAACAACAGCAATGGCAAAATCAAGCCGAAAAAATTGATAAATGCACTTAAAAAGGCATATCAAAAACCTGTGGAAAAGGATATGCCTGCGCGTTGTGAGGAAATACATTTGACATTTGAAGCATTTTTATCAACGGCTGCAATTCCGCATGATGCTTTGCTGGATTATAAAGAAACGGTAAAGTATTGGAGGAATTTTATTCCGATTGACGGTATGAGGCTCAGTGAGCTGAAATAGGAGAGAAAGCTATGGCGGAAGATTTTTTTAAAAAGTATGAAAAAGAAATTATGCAGATGGTGAGCGCGAGCAATCGGCTGGCGGAGCTTGGGTATGTGGCATCGCACGGCGGGAATCTTTCCATGCGCGTGGCGGACGACATTATACTTATTACACCCACGAAAGTGGCAAAAAGGGATATTGAGTGCAAGGATATTTGTGCGGTGGATTTAGCGGGAAATACAATTTTTGCGCCTCAGGACCGCAAACCGACGGGCGAAACGCCCATGCACACGCACATTTATGAAAAACGTGCGGATGTGCGTTCGGTTATTCATTCTCATGCGCCGATATTAACGGGTTTTGCGATTGCGCGCACGGATATTTTGGAATATGCAATATTACCTGAGCCTGTGTTGGAGCTTGGGCCTGTATTGAGTATACCGTATAAAGAACCGCTGACGCAGGCTTTGGCGGATGCAATGGATGAAGTTATAGATAAAACAAACGCATTCTTAATGCAAAATCACGGTGTTACGGTTATGAGCACGGATACGATTGAGCGGACGTTGGATTTGACGGAGATGCTCGAGCAGATGGCGCGCTCGGTGTTTGTTGCGTCACAGATGGGAAGTGTGCATAAAATAGCAAATGATGAAATTGTGAATTTGGACAGAGTACGCAGTATAAGGAATTTGCCCATGCCGGGAAAAGCGGGCGAGTTTGCTTCGCTTGAGGATGTATACAGCAATACAAAAGAGGGAAAAAAATGAAAGAAGATATAATTAAAAAAGCGTTGGAAGAGTCTGAGGGTGTTTTAAATTGTGTTCCGATTTTTATACCGCGTTTTTGCGGGCAGGCGGGCAGACGGTTGCGGCTGCATCCGGATGATTATTATGCGCTGGGAACCAAAAGAGGGGCGATGAAAGAACGGTGGTTTTCCTCTACAATAAGCGCTATGAACGGGGAAGATGCCGCGCCTGATGAGGGCATGAGTTATATCAACATTGACGGAACGCTTGAACATAAGATTTTGTTCAAGGATTTTGTAGATGTTTTAAAAGAAGATTTGTTGGGCGAAAAAATTTATTCAAAATACGGCACATGGCCTATGTACGCCAAATTTTTTGATTTCGAAGGGCCGTTGTTTCATCATTTGCATTTGGATTTTGAGGATGCGGCGCGTGTGGGGAAATTAGGCAAGCCGGAGGCATATTATTATCCTATGCAATATAACAATTATGCGGGGAAATTTCCGCATACGTATTTTGGATTTGACACAGATGTGACGCGTGAGGAAGTGAAAAAGAGGTTAGAGAAATATTGCGAGGGTGATATAAAAATAACCGAGCTTGCGCGCGCGTTTCGTATACAGCTCGGCACGGGGTGGTATACCCCGCCGGGTGTAATACACGCGCCCGGATCATATCTTACATATGAACCGCAGTGGAACGCGGACGTCAACGCGGTGTTTGAAAATGTTGCGGACGGCGAAACATTCGGTTACTCATATCTCACGGAAAATTGTCCGGAGGATAAGGCGTACGATTTGGACTATATAATGGATTTGTTGGACTGGGACAAGAATGTTGACCCGCATTACAGAAAGAATTATTTCAGAGAGCCTGTGACAGTGAGAGAAACGGATGATTACATCGAAAAAAGTGTTGTATACGGAAATGATTATTTGTGTGCCAAAGAGCTCACCGTTTACCCCGGAAAAGAAGCGGTGATAAAGGATGAAAGTGCATACGGATGTATTCTTACTCAGGGATACGGCACTTTTGGCAAGCATAATTGTTCGGCGGCGAATATGCTGCGCTTTAATCAGCTGAGCGAGGATGAGTTTTTTGTGGCGGGGCATGCGGCGGCGGAGGGTGTGCGCATTAAAAACATGAACGAATGCGAACCGCTGGTAATGTTAAAGCACTATCCTAATGTTGTGCGGTGATTATGACGGAGGGCAAGGCCTATAAAAAGCGGACAGAAAGTTAAGGGGACAAAACATTTTGCATGCTAAATTGTGCAGGAGGGCAGCGCAAGCTGTCCTTTTTTGCATTAATTAAAATCACGGGTTGAGCCTTTTAAGGCACTGTGATATGATATATATATAACCATTGTATATCTAATTAAAAGGGAATTATTCGGAGGAAATTGACATGAAAAAGAAGATGATTTTGTGTGCCGTTATGGCAATCATAATTATGTTATCGTGCGCACCTATTGCGCTTGCGGTGGAAGCTGTGCCGACTGATAACGGGATGGCAGTGATTCCGCAAATAGGGATGAACATGGCATTTGCGGATAAAGACGGCAAGGCAATTTCGGGAGCGGAAGTGTTTTTGCAGGAAGATATTGATACGGCATATGTCTTCAACGGTATAACAGACAAGGACGGGAAATTTTCATTGCCCGTTGTGCCTATTTCAAATTTTCAGATGATTACGCGGGACAAGGATGGGAAGCTTACAGGGGCAATTAAAATGCACATGTACCCTGCCGATAAAACAGAAATTAAAAATCAGCCTAACAGCGCGATTGTGCCGCTGGAATTGGGTAAGGCGAAAAATATCGCGATGACAACGAGTAATACTGCGCCAAAGGCATCACCCGGCGCTTCAGGTGCGCCGATTGTGCCCGAGAATGTGCAAACATATACATATGAAGTTAATGTAAATCAGAAAGCGCCGGCGGTGAATTTCTCATTTACAATACCTGCGGACGGAAAAATATTGCTTGATGCGGCGGTGGACGGTGTGCTCCCGATGCCGACTGCTACGCCGACTGCCGAGCCGACTGCTACGCCGACTGCCGAGCCGACTGCTACGCCGACTGCCGAGCCGACT
>JAVXIJ010000047.1:0-10407 GCA_036648415.1 Christensenella sp. | reverse complement strand
GTAATGCTTTACTTTGATGATGAAACCGCAGATGCGCTTACAGCCTATCTTGATGAGCGTAAAGATAAAAGCAATTACGAGCTTAACGCTCCCCTTTTTATGTCTATGCAGGGCAGCAGGTTGTCTGTACGCAGTGTAGAATTGATGGTGAAAAAGTATGCGCGTATTGCAAGTCCGCTTAAGAAAATATCTCCGCATAAGCTGCGCAGTACCTATGGTACAATGCTTTATGACGAAACGGGTGATATTTATCTTGTGGCGGATGTATTGGGCCACAAAGACGTTAATACCACACGAAAACACTACGCCGCAATGTCTGAGGACAACAAAAAGCGCGCATCTAAAGCCATTAAATTACGTAAATAGTCATTTTAAATGTTAATGTTCATATCGTTTAAGGCATATAAAATGCCTAATTTTGCGTGTTCATATGTCAGCGCACCCTGTAAATATGCGGCATACGGCGGGCGTATAGGGCCATCGGCGGTAAGCTCTATGGAAGCTCCCTGTACAAATGTTCCGGCGGCCATAATAACTTTGTCGTCATATCCCGGCATATCCCACGCATAAGGCACAACATATCCATCAATAGCCGAGGCACGCTGTATGCCGCGTACAAAACCCGTCATAGGTTCTTCACTGCCAAAGATGATTGATTGCGTTATATCGCCGCGTACGGCATTATACGCGGGTTGCGTTTTGTAACCTAAACGTTCAAAAACTCTTGCGGCAAGTGTAACGCCTTGTAAAGCTTGACATACGGTATGCGGCGCCATAAAAAAGCCCTGATAATATTGCTGATAACCAAATGCGTAAGAACCGATTTCAGTTCCGATTCCGGGTGCGGAAAAACGCCCCGCAATTTTTTTGATATATTCACTTTTACCTGCAATATATCCACCGGTCGGTGCTATTCCGCCTCCCGGATTTTTGATGAGTGAGCCTGCAATAACATCTGCTCCTATGGCAGTAGGCTCTTCCGCGCATACAAATTCACCATAGCAGTTATCTACCATTATGATTATATCCGAAAACTCTGCACGAATAGCAGCTATCGCTTGGCTAAGCGCGTCTGTAGTGAATGCAGCACGAATTTCATAGCCTGTTGAGCGCTGAAAATAAATAACCTTCACAGATGGAGCGGCTTTTATTTTTTGAATAGCATTTTTTATATCAATACTTCCATCAGCCTTCAACGGTGTGCAGTCAAAATCAATATTATATTCATTAAGCGAACCGCTTGCGCCGTACAACGTGGAAATCAGCGTATCATAGGGTTTACCGGTTACCGAAAACAATGTATCGCCCGGGCGTAAAAGCCCAAATAACGCTGTTGAGATTGCGTGCGTGCCGCTCATGAGCATGGGCGAAACAATTGCGTCCTCCGCACCAAAGGTGTCTGCAAACACGCGATTAAGCTTTTCGCGTCCTTCGTCACCATAACCATAGCCTGTAGATGCGTAAAAATGACGCGCGGAAATATTGTTTTTTTGAAATGCTTCAATTACACGAAATTGATTTATTTGCGCTATATCTGCAAAACCATTAAAAATATCTTTTACTTCGCGCTCGCAATCAAACACAAATTCTACAAGTGCCTGATTTATTTTAAAATGTTGACTTATATAGTGCGCCATATCCATTGTACTTACCTCTGATTTAAAATTTGTTCTGCAATTTGTGCAGTGCCGAGCATAACGTCATACCATTTAATGCGCTCATCACGCCGAAACCATGTAAGCTGCCGCTTTGCATAGTGTCGCGAATTTTTTTTGAGTAATTCAACGGTTTCTGCCAATGTGGAATTTCCTTCAAAATAAGGTATAAATTCCTTATAGCCGATTGCCAGCATTGAATTTGGCATATCGCCGTATTTTGCGAATAGTTGTTGGGCTTCTTTAATAATACCAAGCTCAAGCATATTGTCAACACGCGCGTTTATGCGCTCATACAGCACCTTTCGTTCGGTTGTAAGTCCTGCCATTATAAAATCATATTCATCGTTTGGTATACGAAAATTGTACTTTTCTTTATCGCTATTATTACTTGCTATTTCTAAACGGCGAATAATGCGTTTTTTATCATTCTGATGAATGCGTTCTGCCGCTGACGGGTCCTTTTCCTTAAGCTCCTCATATAGCTCCCCCGCTTCCCTGCCCTCAAATGTGCTGCGCAATGCTGTATTATGACTCGTTTTTGTAAAATCAAGCTGATACGTAAGCGCATTTATGTAAAGCCCCGTGCCGCCCGCGATAATCGGCGTTTTTCCGCGGCGTAATATATCCTTTATCCAACCCTTTGCGCCACGTTGAAACATTGCAACAGAATATGTTTTATTCGGAGAAGCTATGTCAAGCATATGATGAACGATACCTTCACGCTCTGCAAAAGTAGGTTTTGCGGTTCCGATATTCATTTCGCGGTAAATTTGCATGGAATCTGCGGATATAATTTCACCGTTTGTACATTTTGCGAGTGCAATCGCCACAGCTGTTTTTCCTGCAGCGGTCGGTCCTGTGATTACATATACTTTATCTTTCATACTATGCGCCTAAATCCTTTTTGCAAATCACTTTTTTTAAGTATTACAGCAATCGGTCTGCCGTGCGGGCAATTAGGAATGGCTTTTAATTCCGTAATTTCTTTCAGCAATTCTTCTATTTGCGCATCAGAAAGCTGATAACCCGCCTTTATGCTGTACCTGCAAGAGGCACGTATTATTGCATCGCGCAGCAGTAAAATTTCATTTTTAGTATGTCTAAGCTCGTATAACACTTCTTCTATGAGTTTTTCGGCGCTGCTTTTTTCAATTTGCGCAGGAAACGCATTAAATTTCAATGTTAATGCACCAAATTCTTCTATTTCAAACCCTAATGATTTTAATACCTCTGCGTGCCTCATAAGCAATTCAAAATCTTCAGCGGGCAATGTAGCAATATATGGTACTAAAAGCCCTTGTGAAGCAACAGCGCCCTTTGCTGCCTCGGTTTTCATACGTTCAAAGTTGATGCGCTCATGTGCCGCGTGCTGATCTATAAGATATAAACAATCGGCACATTCAACAACCACATAGGTGCTCCACACTTGTCCTATAATTCGGTAATCGGTAAGCTTGCGCACATCTTCTATAAAAGTTTGTTCTTCACTTACTTTATTGTATTTCACAACTGATTCAATCATATTTTCAAAGTTTTGCGTCGGAATATATGAGTCCGTAGTATCGTGCGTCATTACTGAATTAGGCACCTGCGCAGCCTTAGATTGCTCACTGTATAGGTTTTGTGCCGAACGAAATTCAGGGAGCTCAGGGTTTTCAAAATGCTCTGCGTGTGGTACGGCATTTGTAATATCAAGGGTCGGCGGCGCACTCGTTTCATTAAGTGTGCGGCGCACTGCGTGTTCCGCGGCATCAAGAACATCGGCTTCTTCATACAGCATTACTTGCAGTTTATTGGGATGAACATTTACGTCGGCACGATCAAGCGGAATATCTATATGCAATACTGAAAATGGATAATGTCCGCGCAAAAGCCGCTCTCCAAACCCACGCATAACCGCCGCTTGCAAATTTTTTGATTGAAAATAACGATTATTAAGATAAAAACACATATAATTTGTGCTTTTATATAAAAATTCAGGCTGTGAAATAAGTCCGCTCAAACGAATAACTCCGGCTGCAAAGTCAACTTCCGTTACCTTATGCGCCATGTTTTTCCCATATACAGCTAAAACAGCATCCTTTAAACTGCCGTTTCCGGGACTGTGATAAATGGTTTTGTCATTGCTGATATATTTGACTGATATATGCGGATTTGCAAAAATCAGCTTAGATACTACAGAAGCCACATTTACCGTTTCACGCGCAGTGTTTTTTAAAAATTTCATGCGTGCAGGAATATTATAAAACAAATTTTCCACCTTAACTGTAGTACCCTCGGCAAGCCCTGCAAAAACAATATCGGGTGCGTGTTCTCCGCTTACAGTCAGCGTTGCGCCCTCATTGCTGTTTTTAGTGCGAGAGCTTATTGTAAGACGAGATACTGCTGCCATGCTGGATAAAGCTTCCCCGCGAAATCCAAGAGTGCCGATGTTTTCCAAATCCTCTACGCTGCTTATTTTGCTTGTTGCGTGTTTTTGTACGGCAAGTCCAATATCCTCGGCAACAATTCCTGAACCGTTATCAGTAACGCGTATAAGCCCCTTACCGCCGTCTGCAATCTCCACGGTAATTGCCGTTGCGCCCGCATCCATAGAGTTTTCCATTAGTTCTTTAACAACTGCCGCAGGATTTACAACCACCTCCCCTGCCGCTATGCGATTATATACAGCTTCATCAAGCGCACAAATTCTATTCATCGGCAAGCTCCTTTTTAAGCATATAAACCAAATTCAACGCTTCAATAGGTGTCAGCGTATCTATATTTACTTTAGAAATTTTCTTAACACATTCAGGTAATTCTATTTTAGGCGGTGTTGTATTTTTTTCGGAAATGCCGCCGCTCAAGGATATTTCATATTCTTGCAATTGGTCAAGAAATATTCTTGCACGCGCAATAACTGCGGAAGGAAGCCCCGCAAGCTTTGCAACATCTACACCAAAGCTTCTGTCTGTACCGCCCTTTATAATTTTGTGTAAAAATATAATGTCGTGCCCCATTTCCTTTACGGCAACCGAATAATTGCGTATTCCGGAAAACATATGTTCAAGCTCTACAAGCTCGTGATAATGTGTAGCAAATAACGTTTTTGCGTGCAATTTGGTTATAATGTACTCCACGCTTGCCCATGCAATAGACAGCCCGTCTGTTGTGCTTGTACCTCTGCCAATCTCATCTAAAATCAGCAAGCTTTTTTTTGTTGCATTATTAAGAATATTAGCAAGCTCGTTCATTTCCACCATAAATGTACTTTGCCCCGATGCAAGGTCATCAGAAGCACCCACCCGCGTAAAAATGCGGTCAACCATACAAATATGCGCGCTTGACGCAGGGACAAAGCAGCCGATATGTGCCATTAGCACTATCAAGCCGACTTGACGCATATATGTGCTTTTACCCGCCATGTTAGGTCCCGTAATAAGCAGCATATTTTGTGTATCACTGTTAAGCATGGCATCATTGGGAACAAATTCCTGCTTGCGTATGCTTTCTACTACAGGATGACGTCCGTTTTTGATTTCAAGAATACCGTCCTCTGCCATCTGCGGACGCGTGTATCCGTTTTCATATGCGACACAGGCAAAGGATTGCACTGCATCCAAAAGCGCGATACGCGCCGCACAAGACTGTATGCGCGCAACATTTGCTCCAAGCGTGTCGCGGATTTTCACAAACATTTCATATTCGAGGGTGCTGCGCCGCTCTTCCGCACCGAGTATAGTGTCTTCCATGTCTTTTAGCTCTTCAGTGATGTAACGTTCACAGTTAGTGAGCGTTTGCTTGCGCAAATAACGGTAAGGCACCTGCGCAAGGTTAGATTTTGTAACCTCGATAAAATAACCGAAAACTTTATTGTAGCTTATTTTAAGGTTTTTTATACCCGTTTCTTCTTTTTCGCGTTTTTCAAGCTCTGCAAGCCACATCTTGCCGTTTTTTGATGCGGAAATAAGTTTGTCTATTTCTGCATCATAACCGACTTTGATAATATTGCCATCCATAATTCCTACGGGTGCATCTTCGTTTATCGCGTTATCCAGCAATGTAAATAAATCTTTAAGGTCATCAGTATTTTTATAAATGTCTTGCAGCAGCGAACTTTTAGTGTTCTCAAGCAGCTTGCGCACCATGGGCAGCGCCGCAATAGAGCGTTTTAGCGACAAACAATCCTTTGCGTCAATCGTTCCGTATGAAATGCGCGAAATGATACGTTCAAGATCATAAATACTTCCGAGATAATCTATAAGTGAATTGCGTAAATATAAGTTCTCTTTAATCTCACCTACTGCGTCTAAACGTTCATTTATCGCATCAATATTAAGCAGCGGCTGCAAAAGCATTTTCTTTAAAAGGCGTGCCCCCATTGCCGTTTGAGTTTTATCTAACAGCCAAAGCAGTGAACCCTTTTTGCCGTTCTCCATCAGTGTTTGCGTAAGCTCTAAGTTTCGGCGTGTGCTTGGATCAAGAACCATATATGTTTTGTCGTTTTGCGATTTTATGGTGGTTATGTGCAGCAGAGCATTCTTTTGCGTGTCTATAAGATATTGCATAAGTGCGCCTGCCGCGCATATAGCCGTGTGCATTTCCTCGCAGCCAAAGCCTGTTAAAGATTTCACCTTAAAATGGCCGCACAGCGCCGTAAAAGCAGTTTTTTCATCAAAGCTTCGGTCAAAATACGGATTGATAAAAGTGTTTTTAAAACGCGTTTTTTCTACTAAAACTAAAAAATCTTTGATATGGGAATCTGCAACGAGTATTTCTTTCGGATTAAGTCTGGTCATTTCATTAAAAAGCTCTTGTTCATCTGCAAGCTCCGTAACACAAAATTCGCCTGTAGAAACATCACAATAAGAAAGCCCAAACCCTTCCTTATGATAATGCACACACAAAATATAGTTGTTTTCAGACTCATTTAAAATTGAATTTTCCACAACTGTTCCGGGGGTTACCACGCGCGTTATACCGCGCTTTACGATACCCTGCGCAATACGCGGGTCTTCTAATTGGTCACAAATTGCCACCTTATATCCGTTTTCAATCAATTTGCTTATGTAATTGTTGACCGCATGATGTGGTACACCGCACATTGGGGCACGATCTTCAAGCCCGCAATTGCGCCCTGTAAGTGCTATTTCGAGCACACGCGCCGCTGTTTGCGCATCCTCAAAAAACATTTCATAAAAATCTCCGAGCCTAAACATCAGAATACAATCAGGATATTCCTCTTTAAGTTCGAGATATTGCTTCATCATAGGTGTCAATTCTGCCATAATTATCCTCTTATACTACTGTGCCGAACAGTGTAGTTTTTTTACCTTGTGTGATGAATACGTCGCAAAATGTACCAACCATATCCGCATTGCCTACAAAATTCACCATTTTAGAGGAACTTGTACGTCCGCAAACGTGTCCCGCGTTACGCGTGCTGACACGCTCAACCAATACACGTACGGTTTTTCCCTCATATTCATGGTTGCGTTGCTCTGTTATTTCGTTTTGCAACGCTACCAAACGCACTATGCGTTCGGTTTGCGTGCGCTCATCCACTTGATTGGGCATATCTGCGGCGGCAGTGCCTGTACGCTTAGAATATACAAACGTGAACGCAGAATCAAATCGCAAATTGCGCACCAACGAAAGTGTTTCTTCAAAATCAGCTTCCGTTTCACCCGGAAAACCGACTATAATATCTGTGGTAACCGCAATCTCAGGTATTTCGCTGCGTATTTTTTCCACAAGCGCTATGTATTTTTCACGGGTATATTTGCGATTCATTTTTTCGAGAACAGCACTGCTTCCTGATTGCACAGGAAGATGTATATGGCGGCAAAGCTGCGGATATTTTGCAATAGTCGCTATTAGCTCATCCGACAAATCTTTTGGATGTGATGTCATAAAACGCACACGCGGAATATCCGTTTCCACGCAAATACGTTGCAAAAGCTGCGCAAAATTTGTTTCTCCGCCGTTATAAGAGTTGACATTTTGTCCTAATAAGGTTATTTCACTATATCCTTGTGCCGCAAGCTCATTTATTTCTGTAATAATATTATTCGCATCGCGCGAACGTTCCCTGCCGCGCACATACGGAACAATGCAATAAGAGCAGAAATTATTGCAGCCATACATGATATTTACCGTTGCTAAAGGCTTTTCTGCACGCCTAAGCGGAACATCCTCATGAATATCTCCGTCTTCATTTATAACGCTTAATACGGACTTATGCTTATTTAAACACGAAGCAATCATATCGGGCAATTCATGAAGATTATGTGTGCCGAAAATAATATCCACAAAAGGAAAGGTTTTTGCGAGTTTTTTTGCAGAAGCTTCCTGCTGCATCATGCAGCCGCAAACGGCAATCAACATATTTTTGTTTTCACGTTTTAATTTTTTTACCGCACCGACATTGCCAAAGGTTTTCTGTTCGGCATTTTCACGCACACAGCACGTATTAAATATTATAAAATCAGCAGCAGTTTTTTCTGCCGTCGGAACATAGCCTATGCTTTCCAAAATCCCCGCTAATTTTTCTGAATCATGGGTATTCATTTGGCATCCGTATGTAATAATATTATATGTAAGACCCATTTTTACTATTTCGTTTTTCAAAGTTTCATTTACATTCATGTTACTTATTATAATGCAAAATACAAATTAAATCCACCATATTTACCTTGCAAAAAGCAACAAAAAAACTGCCGATAATTAAATCAGCAGTTCCCTTAGATGCTGTGTTTACCACGGACGGCGTCCGCATACAAAATGGTTTCGCCAATAAGCGTCATCATAGGTACGTCTTACAACTTTTCCGTTTGAAGATGACGCGTCAATCATCAAGCCGTCACCAATCACTATACCTGTATGTCCGACACGATTGCCGCCGTTATTGGTATAAAAAATTATATCTCCGCGTTCAAGATTATCAAATGAAATTTTCTCCCATGCCGAGTTTTGCGAGAAACCTGCGGCGTTAAGCCGCCCGGTGGATGTCCCTGCCTGCCGCAAACAATAGGTTACAAGTCCTGAACAATCAAATGAATTCGGACCCTCTGCGCCCCATACATACGGACTGCCAAGCTGTTGCTCGGCTGTAGATATAAATGCGTCAATACTGCCCTTGCGCTGAATTGCCGCTTCCATTTCAGGACTGGCCTTTGCGTCAGCGGTATAAATTTTTGCAAGTGTAATCGTGCCTGTTTTACCATCTACCCCAAGGTCGTTGCGCTCTTGAAACTTCTTTACCGATTCAATTGTTTCGCTGCCGTAATAACCAGTTGCTTTGGAAAGATAACCAAGCTCCATCAGTCGGCGTTGTAAAAGGTCAACGTCATTTCCCTTTGTTCCCTCAAGCAATGTGTATGGCTTTGCGGCATCTGTATATACAACAGCCAGTGTTTGTGGGCCACATACGCCATCCTGTTCAAGTCCGTGTTGCCTTTGAAAAAGTTGTACTGCATAATCTGTCGCCGGGCCATAATGCTCGGTGGTTTCATCAATATCAAGATATCCAAGGTCCATAAGGCGCTGTTGAAGCACTTTTACTTCAGGGCCGTCCATTCCCTCTTTAAGGGTTGGGTCAGGTGTAGGCGTTGGTGTCGGAGCAGGTGTAGGCGCAGCAGTTGCAGATGCCGCAGCTTCACTTATGGGCATAGTCTTATCTGCGTCAGCCGCATTAGTATTGGCACTGAAAAATGATGCATTACCAAATGCACCAACACCGACTAAAACGCATACAAGCACTACGACTCCGCACACGCAGCCGGTCACTGTCCATTTTTTTATTTTAGGCATACGATTAAATTTATCTTTGAGATTCAAAAAAAACTTTTTAATACGCAGTGAAAAAGGATAATACATCTGTCGTTTGCCAAATTTCTTTCGCATACCGCTTTCTCCTTTTGAAATATCCTACTAATTGTAACATAAAATTAACAAAAATGATATATGTATATTTTTAAAATTACTGTGAATATTTATCATTTAATTATTAAAAATACAAAAGTTATCCTGCAAACTAAATGTGCAACGTACAACGGCAGCAACTGTAACCTATTAAAAATGATATGAATATAAAAATCCATCCTGTAAAGCGGATGGATTCAAATACAACAAAATTTTAGGTATACCTTTGGCGCGCGGGCGGCTCAGCCCCTTACGGTTCAAGTCCTCTTCTATAAAAAATGACTGCATATCTTTCAGATAAGCTGCCATTTTTGGTGCGGATAAGAGGACTGCGCAGCTTCGCTGCTTTTTCGTGCTTCGTTATGGGCTCGCTGTGCCTTTCAGGCTTGCTCGCCACATACTCAGCAGGCTTTCGCCTTCCTCATCCGCGCTTTGGCGCGCGGGCGGCTCAGCCCCTTACGGTTCAAGTCCTCTTCTATAAAAAATGACTGCATATCTTTCAGATAAGCTGCCATTTTTGGTGCGGATAAGAGGACTTGAACCTCCATGAAGTTGCCTTCACACGGACCTGAACCGTGCGCGTCTGCCAATTCCGCCATACCCGCAAAATTGGTGGAGAGAGATGGATTCGAACCATCGAAGGCGTCGCCGACAGATTTACAGTCTGTTCCCTTTAGCCACTCGGGAATCTCTCCATATGGAGCTGGTGATGAGACTTGAACTCGCAACCTGCTGATTACAAATCAGCTGCTCTGCCAATTGAGCTACACCAGCAAAAAAAATGGTGCCTCCGGGCGGAATCGAACCACCGACACGGGGATTTTCAGTCCCCTGCTCTACCGACTGA
>JAVXIJ010000046.1:4045-10489 GCA_036648415.1 Christensenella sp. | reverse complement strand
AAGACTTACTCCTAACAGTAAAAAAGAAATGAAGTCCATATGTTCTCCTTAAAAAACGTTTATTACAGCATGGTAATTTGTTTGATACAATAATATAAAAAGGGCGCGATATACCGCGCCCTTGGGTGACTCGTATCGTGTGGCCTTTTTACATTACGCGTGTGCCCACAGCGCGCAGTGCCTGTTCATATTTTTTTGTGCAATCGGGTAAATTGTACAGCTCCTGCATATCCCCGCGCGCAAGCTCGCCCATGTGGTTGCGCATTGCCGCGTTGCGCAATTCCATCATGCAGTCACAGCAGCGGTCGGTGTTGCCGATTTTCACAAGATAACCTGTTACGCCGTTGAGTATATATTCACTCGCGCCCACAGTGTCGGAAGACACAACCGGCACTTCACACGCCATAGACTCAATGCCCGTCACGCCGAATGCTTCTGCTATGTTCATTTGCACGGTTGCGTCAATAGTGCCTAAAACAGCGGGCAAATCGACATTTTTCACATGACCCATAAATTCGACCTTGTCGGCAATACCCATGCTTTGCGCTTTTTGTTTTAAGTTGTTTTCCAGCGAGCCGGTGCCTATAATTTTAAGCGTCGCCGCGCCTGTCGTTTTTTCAAGATATTTGCCAAAGGCTTCCAGTACAAGGTCCACACCGTCGCCGAACTCGAGCGCTTTTAACGAACCAAAGCACATATGGTCTTCGTCCGTTTTTTCGCCGATTTTTTTGAAAAGCTCAAGATCTACACCAAAGGGTGCTACAAAATATTGCTTTTCCTTTTTGAAAAGTGACTGTACGCGCGTTATGACGTTGGGCGCTGCCGCCAAAATGCCGTCCGCGTGTTTAATGCTTTTGAGTGCAAGCCCCTTATTGCCGCGCTCAACATCTGCATATACATCAGGCCCGAGCACCGTTAAAAGCACGCGCGGCGCTTTTGCTTTTGTTGCCAACACGCCGTAGGTGGTTGCGCCGATGGCATTCACCACGCCGAAATTCTCGGCTGTTAAATATGCTTGGAGCTGTGCTGCGTTTTTCTTGAAGCCGCCCTCAGATATTTTGTAAGGAAGATAAACCACTTTGACTTTTTCACAAAGCTCGTTCATTTCGTCTTTTTGCTCGGGCATGGAATAAACCGTCACGTCATGCTCCGCCGCAAAGGCATTTGCCCATTTAATCGTGTGCGGCGAATTTGCCGCCGCTAAAAATGCAATTTTCATAAATATCCCCTCAATTCTGTTTGATAATAGTAAAGCCGTTATTATACGTTCAACTGTGCCAACCGTGCGATTGCCTTTTCAGTGTTTTCTTTGGTGTTAAACGCCGTTAAGCGGAAATATCCCTCGCCCGCGCTGCCAAAGCCGCTTCCGGGAGTGCCTACAACATGCGCCTCGTTGAGCAGCTTATCGAAAAATTCCCAGCTTTTCATGTTGTTGGGCGTTTTGAGCCACACATACGGTGAATTTTTACCGCCGTATGCCGCAATGCCGATTTTGGCGAGCCCGTCTGATATAATTTGCGCGTTTTGCAAATATCCGCCGATGGTTTCGTTTATTTGTTCCTTGCCCTCTGCGGTGTAAATTGCCGCCGCGCCGCGCTGCACGATATATGAAACACCGTTGAATTTTGTGGTGTGCCGCCGCAGCCACATAGCATTTACATTAACCTTTTCGCCGTTTGCACCTTGCCCCATAAGCTCTTTCGGGACGATTGTGTATGCGCAGCGCGTGCCGGTGAAGCCCGCTGTTTTGGAAAAGCTGCGAAATTCTATCGCGCAGGTTTTTGCGCCGTCAATTTCATAGATGCTGTGGGGGACGTTCTCGTCCGTGATAAAATGCTCGTATGCGCCGTCAAACAAAATAAGCGCGCCCGTTTCATTTGCCCAATCCACCCACACCTTAAGCTCATTTTTCGTCATTGCCGTACCCGTCGGATTGTTGGGCGAGCAAAGGTACATCACGTCCACTTTTTCTTTGGGAAGCGCCGGTACAAAGCCATTTTCCGCCGTAGTGGGGATGTATGTTATGTTTGTATATTTTCCGCTTGCCGAGTCAAATTCTCCCGAACGCCCCGCCATAACATTTGTGTCTACATAAACAGGATATACCGGGTCTGTGACGCCGATTTTGCAATCCGCAGATAAAAGCTCCTGCATATTGCCCGTGTCGCATTTGCTGCCGTCGGAAACAAATATTTCATCAAGCCCGAGCTTCACGCCGCGCGCCGCATAATCATGCTCACAAATGGCGGAGCGTAAAAATTCATAGCCTTGCTCAGGACCGTAACCCATAAAGGTTTTGGCGTCCGCCATTTCAGTTGTTGCGCTTTCAATGGCACGCAATACCGCAGGCGCAAGAGGGCGTGTCACGTCACCGATACCAAGGCGAATAATTTCTTCATCGGGGTGCGCCGCTGTATAATCGCTTAATCTGTGCGCGATTTCTGAAAACAAATAGCTGCCTTGCAGCCGTGTAAAATTGTCGTTTACTTTAAACATAGTCACTCTCCAATTAAATTAACATACATCTATATTGTATACTATTTTCCATATAAAACTCAATAGCTTTTATAAAATTGAATTTTTTTAGGAATAATGTGATATAATTTTATCAGTAAGGATAAAAGTACCGAATAATGCTTGCTAAAATTGGCTATGTACCGACAGCGGAGGAATAAAGCGTGCCTAAATTAAGTGTAAAAAAACCAATGACTATATTTGTGGTTGTAGTACTTGTATGTATCTTAGGACTCATTTCATTTACAAGCATGAGTACGGATTTATTGCCGAAAATGGATTTGCCGTATGTAATGGTAATGACGACTTACCCGGGCGCGAGCCCCGAAAAAATCGAGCAAACGGTTGTAAAGCCGCTTGAACAGACGCTTGCCACCACAAGCGGAGTTAAAACTGTCACGAGTACTTCTAACGAAAATTCAGGGATGGTGATGCTCGAATTTACGCAGGGCACTAATATGGACAGCGTAATGATAGAGATGAGCGGCAAGATAGATATGGTTAAAGCGGGCTTTGATGACGCAGTCGGCACGCCCACGCTTATAAAAATCAACCCCGATATGATGCCCGTCATGGTGGCGAGCGCGGATATTGACGGCAAGGATATAACCGAAACTTCCAAGATTGTCGCCGAAGAGCTGCTGCCGGAGTTTGAACGTATTGACGGTGTTGCGTCCGTCACGACAACAGGGCTTATAGAAAATTCCATTGAAGTGACCCTTGACCAAAGTAAAATAGACGAACTGAATCGGCGCGTGCTGGCGTCGGTGGACGAAAAGCTTGCAGAGGCACAGCAAAAGATTGATGATGCAAAGGACAAGCTTGCGAGCGGTAAAGAGCAGCTGCAAAGCACAAGCAAAACACAGGCGGAAAAGCTTGTGGATATGGGTTTGCAGCTTTCGGCGGGCAAAGAGCAGCTTTTGGCGGCGCTTGCAAGCTTGCCGCAGGCACAAAAGGACCTTGAAGCACAGGCGGCGGATATGAGCACCGAGCGCGCGGCGCTCGGTGCAAAGCTCGATGACGCAAGGGCGGGCGCGGGTGCGCTTGAACAGCAAATTGCAATGCTTGTGGCGGCGGGTATGAGTGTTCCGGCGGAGCTCACGGCGCAGCTTGACGGGGTAAAGACAGGAATTGCGCAGCTGGAGGCGGGAATTGCGCAGCTTGATGATGGAATTTCGCAAATAAATGCGGCAATTGCGGCAATGCCCGCGCAAAAATCGCAGATAGAAGCCAAGTTAGCGGAGCTTACAGAGGGTGAACGAAAGCTTGAAACGGGAAAAATAGCGCTTACCACAGGAATTGCGGAAGCGTCCGGCGGGCTGGCGGGCGGCGAGGCACAGCTAACGGCGCAGGAGCAGGAGTTTGAACAGCAAAAGGATGCCGCTTATAAGCAGGCGGGGCTTGAGGGCAAAATTACGCAGGAAACGGTCAGCCAAATTTTGGCGGCGCAGAATTTTTCCATGCCCGCAGGTTATATAAATGAGAACGATAAGCGCTATCTTGTAAAGGTGGGCGATTTGTTCGGCAGTGCGGATGAGCTAAGCGCGCTCGAGCTTTTCAATATTCCCGCAGGCGACATCGGCGCGGTTACTTTGGCGGACGTGGCGGAGGTCAAGCTGACAGATAACGCCGACGATATGTACGCCAAAATAAACGGCAATGACGGTATATTGCTTTCTTTTCAAAAGCAAAGCACAAGCTCCACAACTGAGGTTTCAAAGCGTATAAATGAAGTTATGAAGCGCATTTCAGCCGAAGACCCAAGCATACATATGACCGCGCTTTCCGATCAGGGTGTGTACATCGGCATAGTGCTGGATTCGGTTATTAACAACCTTTTGTTAGGTGCAATTTTAGCAATCATAATACTTTTCTTGTTTTTAAAGGATATAAAACCCACCATAATTGTGGCGATAAGCATTCCGTTCAGCTTGCTTTCCGCGCTCACCCTTATGTATTTTTGCGGAGTGACGCTGAATGTGATTTCACTTGCGGGGCTTGCGCTTGGGGTGGGTATGCTCGTGGATAACAGCATAGTGGTAATCGAAAACATCTACCGTTTGCGCGCGCTGGGGCTTTCCCCTGCAAAAGCATCCATAAAAGGCGCAACGCAGGTGGCAGGGGCGATTTTTGCATCGACACTCACCACGGTATGCGTATTTTTGCCTATCGTGTTTACGAAAGGGCTTACTCGTCAGCTGTTTTCGGATATGGGGCTTACCATTGCGTTTTCGTTGCTTGCCAGCCTCATAATAGCGCTTACGCTTGTGCCCGCGATGGGTTCGACCATGCTCAAAAAAACTAAGGATAAAAAACATCCGCTGTTTGACAAATTTACGGCGGGCTATCAAAAATTGCTTGCGGGCGCGCTTTCACGCAAGTGGATAGTGATTGTAATTGTGATTGGGCTTTTTGTGTTCAGCGTGGGCAGCGTGTTTACAATGGGCACATCGCTTATGCCGAAAATGGACAGCAACGAAATCATGATTACCATGGAAATGCCTAAGGACAGCACTACAAAAGAAACGCGTGATATGAGCGATACGGTGCTCACCCGTCTTACGGAGGTGGAGGATGTAGAAACCATCGGCGCCATGGAGGGCGGAATAATGAACGTCATGGGCGGCGCAAGCGGCGGCGGGGGCAACAACACCTCCATGATGATGTACGCCATTTTGAATGAGGAACGCAGCGCGAGCAGCGCGCAAATTGCGCAAAAAATGCGTGAGGCGGTGGCGGATTTACCCGTGCGGGTGGATGTCAATGATTCCACAATGGATATGTCGGCACTTAGCGGCAGCGGGCTTGAGGTAATCATAAAGGGTGACGACCTCGACACATTAAAAACGATTGCGCAGGATATTTCGGGCTTGATGTCTGAAACGGCGGGGCTTGTGGATATAGATAACGGGTTATCTGAAACTACCGTGGAAACGCGTATAGTGGTGGATAAAAATAAGGCGGTAGGTTACGGACTTACAACCGCGCAAATATATCAGCAAATTGCGGCGGAGGTTGCCGCAGGAAAAACGGCGACCACTGTTACATTTGAAACGGAGGATTATCCTGTAATTGTGAAAAACAGCCCGACGGATACGGTTTCACTTGCAACGCTTGAGGATTTTGTGCTTAAGGGCACAAAGGATGGTGAGGACGCGGATGTAAAGCTTTCGGAAATCGCCGAGATTTCGCAGGAGCAAAGTCTTTCCTCTATAAGCCATGCCGCGCAGGTGCGCAAGCTGTCTGTTACGGCGGGTGTAGAGGCGGACAGCAATATAGGGCTTGTAGGCAGAGAATTTTCCTCTAAGCTTGCGGGATATTCCATGCCCGACGGTTATACGGCGGAGATAATAGGGGAAGACCAAACAATTCAGGATACATTTACAAGCTTGATTCAAATGTTTTTGCTTGCGGTAATGCTTATATATCTTATAATGGTGGCACAGTTCCAATCACTGAAATCACCTTTTATAATATTGTTCACCATTCCGTTGGCATTTACGGGCGGGCTCTTAGCGCTGATTATTACAGGAATGGACCTCAGCATGATTGCGCTTTTAGGGTTCCTTGTGCTCGCGGGAATAGTTGTCAACAACGGAATCGTGTTTGTGGATTATGTAAACACCTTGCGGCTTTCGGGCGTGGAAAAAAGAGAGGCACTCATACGCACGGGACGCGCGCGTATAAGGCCGATACTCATGACTGCGCTTACAACGGTGCTCGGGCTTGTGCCCCTTGCAATCGGCATGGGTCAGGGCGCAGAAATGATTCAGCCCATGGCGGTCGTGACGATCGGCGGGCTTGTGTATGCAACCTTTATGACATTGTTTTTCGTGCCTATAATGTACGATATGCTCAATAAAAAAGAATTAAAAGCTGTTGAAATTGAAGAGGATATAGATGATGATGTGCCGGTGATATAAAATCGGC
>JAVXIJ010000046.1:0-3945 GCA_036648415.1 Christensenella sp. | reverse complement strand
AAAAACGGGGCGTAATTCGCCCCTTATTTATTCATTGCTTTTATTGCTTCATATAGTTCTTCTAATTGCTGTGCGGTGTAATAATCAATATAAATTTTGCCTTTTTCCGCAGAACCCTTAATTTGCACTTTTGTGGAAAGCGCGCGCGAAAGTTCTTCTTGTGCGTGCTTTATTTCTACGGGCAGGGTCTTTTTTTGCTTTACGGCAGGAGCTTGAGGCGTTTGCAGACGCTTTACATATGCTTCTGCGGCGCGCACCGAAAGATCATTATCTATCATGTATTTTGCGCCGTCCTCGATTTGCTTTTTGTCGTCAAGGGACAGCAGGCAACGTGCGTGTCCGGCGGAAAGTATACCGCCCACAACTTGCCTTTTTACCGTTTCGGGCAAAGACAGCAGACGCAGCAGATTTGCTATGGCGCTGCGGCTTTTGCCTACGCGCTTTGCAATCTCTTCTTGTTTTAAATCATAATCCTCCATAAGCTGAGCAAGCGCCGCCGCTTGTTCAATAGGATTCAAATCCTCGCGCTGTATGTTTTCGATAAGGGATAATTCCAAAATTTCGCGTTTATCAAGCTCGCGCACAATAACAGGCACTTTTGAAAGCCCCGCAATTTTTGCCGCGCGAAACCGCCGCTCCCCCGCGATTATGGTGTAGCGTCCGTCCGCCTGATAAACGATTATCGGCTGCATAATGCCGTGCGTTTTAATGGATTGCGCAAGCTCTTTAAGCTTTGCTTCGTCAAATTTTTTGCGCGGCTGGTTGGTGTCGTTGTCCAACAGAAAAATGTCTATTTCGTTTACGCCCTCGTTTATAGGGCTGTCGGTTGCGGCATCCGCCATAAGCGCCCCCAAGCCTTTTCCTAATCCTCTTTTCATATCCAATCCCTCTTTATATTCTGCACTGTATCTATTTTGTTAAGTTATTTCACATCGTTTTTTAAAAATTCGGATGCAAGCTCGTTGTACGCCTCTGTTCCAAGGCAGCGTTCATCATATAAAATTATGGGAAGCCCGTAACTCGGCGCTTCACCAAGCCGCACATTGCGCGGTATCACCGTCTGATATACTTTGTTTTTGAAAAATTTGCGCACCTCTGCCACCACCTGCAAGGAAAGGTTTGTGCGTCCGTCATACATGGTGAGCACCACACCCTCTACCTCAAGCGCCGGGTTAAGGCTTTGGCGCACCAGCTTTACGGTGCTCATCAGCTGTGTGAGCCCCTCTAATGCGTAATATTCACATTGGATAGGGACGAGTATTTTATCCGCCGCCGTAAGTGCGTTCAGCGTTATAAGCCCTAATGAGGGCGGACAATCCATAAAAATGTAGTCGTAAAGCTCTTTTATATCCGCGAGCGCTTGCTTTAAAATAGTTTCGCGCGCCATCATAGGCACAAGCTCTACCTCCGCACCGACAAGGTCGATGTTTGCGGGCATAATGTCGAGCGTTTTCATCATGGTCGGGCGTATGGCTTCCACAGCCGAAACGCGCGACACCAATACGTCATAAGAGGATTTCGTAAGCCCGACACGTTCCACGCCGAGCCCGCTGCTGCTGTTGCCCTGCGGGTCTATATCTATTAACAGCACACGTTTTCCCTGCGCCGCGATACACGCGCTTAGGTTAATGGCGGTGGTGGTTTTCCCGACTCCGCCTTTTTGATTTGCGATTGCAATAATTTTACCCAATATATTCACTCCCCATTCGGAACAGCTCTTTAGTAATGTTTAACTATTCTATTATATCTGAAAAAGCCGCGGTTGAAAAGTTTTGTTTGTCGGCGCGCGATTTAATTTTCATGCAAAAACACGCAGCGATACTATATGTAGTGCCGCCGCGCGTTTAATCTTTGTTTTGTTGCTAAATGTTGTCAAGTTGTTCGCGTAAATTTAGTTCCGCATTTGCTGCAGGTAATGTTGATTTTGCCTTTGCCGCGTGGCACACGCAGCTTTTGTTTGCATTGCGGACATTTGTAATAACGATGCGTTTTGCCGTCCTTAAAGCGGTTTTTGATATTCCACCACCATGTACGCACTGCGCCCCATTTGCGTAAAAAGGCATAGTTTTCGCCTTGACGCCTTTCAATTTGCTTAGACCCCATGCGATAAATCGCGAAAATCATAGGTACCCAGCTGAGCCAACTTAAGACGGGTACGCGCACAAACATGAATACCACGCACAATATGATGGACAGCACAAGCAAAAACATGCCGAATTGATCTCCGCCGTATCGTCCCGCCATTACTTTTCGTAACCAGTTCATTTACTTAAACCTTCTTTTATAGTTTTTATTTAGTATAACATATAAATATGAATTCATTGTAGCTTAGCGAAAAAATATTTTTGTCGGCGCATTAAAAAACCGTCCTTGAACGGTTTTTTAACAAATTATTTATTTGTTTTTTTATATTGCGCGCATAAAAACGTCCTCAATTTTATTTTTGGTAGGCACACCCTCAAAAATTTCCACACCATTTACAAAAAATGCGGGCACATACCAAAAATCATATCCCTGTATTTTCCCTTCATCTCGCCGTTCGTCAATAATTTCGACATCAATATCCGCATATTGTGGATTTTCGAGCTTTAGTTCTTTCATCAATTCAAACGCGTGTGCGCAATGCGGACAGCCCTCAAGTACCATCATCTTGACTTGTTTTGCCATTGTTTTATTACCCCCGTTATATAGTTGATTAGCCCATGTATATACGATTTATATATATAATAATTTAATACCCGATTTTGTGCTTTTTTAAACGTAAAAAGTATTGTATAATAAAAAAAACAGAGGAGTGAACGCCGTGAATTTCTTTCAGACTGTATACACAGTGGTTTGCAAAATTCCGCGCGGGTGCGTTGCGTCTTACGGGCAAATTGCGCGAATGTGCGGAAATCCGCGCGCGTCACGCGCAGTGGGCTATGCCTTGCACGTAAACCCGCAGCCGGGAGTTATACCCTGCCATCGCGTGGTGAACCGCGAAGGGCGGCTTGCACCTGCGTTTGCGTTTGGCGGTGCAGATGCGCAAAGGCAGCTTTTAGAGCAGGAGGGTGTGGCTGTGGATAAATCGGGATGTGTCGATATGGCAAAATATTGTTGGAGCGGAATTTGAAATCAGTATGAGTATAAAGGGAAGTTAATATGGATAAAACAAATTATATATATATGTTGTTGTGTGCGGATAATACACTTTATACAGGCTGGACAAATGATATTAAAAAGCGTTTGGCGGCTCATCAAGCGGGGCGCGGCGCAAAATATACAAAGGGGCGGCTGCCCGTTAAGCTTGTTTATACGGAAACCCACGCTACAAAGCAGGGCGCATTGCGGCGCGAACGTGCCATTAAAGCGCTGAAGCGAAATGCAAAGCTTGCGCTTATAAATAATAACAAATAATAAAAGGAGAAAAATCATGGATGAAAAAAAGAAAAAAGGCTTTATTCAGGAGTTTAAGGAATTTATCTCGCGCGGAAGCGTTATAGATCTTGCGGTCGGCGTAATTATCGGCGCGGCTTTTACCGCGATAGTTAATTCGTTGGTAAAAGATATTATAATGCCTATTATTGCGCTGCTGACGGGCGGTATTGATTTTGCAAGCTGGAAAATTCCGCTTATGGGGGATTCCGCAATTATGATTGGTAATTTTATAAATGCGATAATCAGCTTTGTGTTGATTGCATTAGTGATTTTCCTGATTGTAAAAGGTATCAACGGTATGCACAAAAAGAAAGACGAGCCTGCGCCTAAGGTTATACGGCTGTGCATATATTGTAAAAGTGAAATTCCTGAGGACGCAACGCGCTGTCCGCATTGCACTTCCATTTTGACGGAAGATATAACTCTGTCGGAATAATTTTTATCAATTGTTATTAAAGGGCGCACAGTTCAGTTTTGTGCGCCCTTTGGTTTTTGCGGTGTAATTACAATGTAGGTGCTGCTGTCGCA
>JAVXIJ010000045.1:0-10872 GCA_036648415.1 Christensenella sp. | reverse complement strand
TAAGCACAATCCAAATACTTGGACGCGATACACGTATATAATCTGTAAGCTGCTCCGGCGACGATATTCTGTCAATGCTCTTTTTCCTGAATAGTGACTCTTTCATATCGTTGTATCACCCCTTTTTTAACACCAAAAACCTATTGTGTACAACGACAAAGCGCATCCCTGACTTGCTCCGCCGTCACAGGTTTCACCAAAAACATAGCCGTTTGCATACGATAACTTTGCAAAGCAAAAAATTCTTCATCTGAAATCCAAATAATAGACACACGTCCGTCTTCATCTCGCGCGCCGATAACCGCTTCCATTCCGAGCGCACCCGCAAAATCAACAATAATAATATCGTACTTTTTTTTGCGCATACCGTACAACAATTCTTCCCTTTGTAAAAACACGTCCGTTTCCGCAACGCGGTTTATTTCCTCTTCAAACAAATGAATCCCATTTGTAATATTTTCATATATCTGCCCTTCGGTACATACAGCTATTCGGATTTCTTTCATTGTAAAATCCTCCTGCATCTTTCATACATATACATCATGCTTCTTCTGTCAATATATCATTTAGCATTCATTCTAAAAAGAACTCTTAACTGAAAGACATTTTTTTCAACGCAAAATCATATTTTATATGCAACTGCCTGTCATCTATGCTAAAATAACAGTAACTATAACACAATTGGGGCGATAATATGCATATTGCAATCATAGATGACACTCAAACCGACAGAACCGAGCTGCTGCAAATGCTGGCACAATATTGTGATGCGAAAAAGTTCCGCGCAGAATATGATGAATTTGACTCTGCCGAAGCTTTTCTCGCTTCTTTTAAGCCGCTAAAATACGATCTTGCATTTTTCGATATTTATATGGGCGGCATAAACGGCATGGATGCCGCGCGCAAGGTGTATGCTGCAGATACACACTGCCGTCTGATCTTCTTTACCACCAGCTATTCACACGCCGTGGAAAGCTATGATGTACGTGCCGCATATTACCTCACCAAGCCACTCATATATGAACGTCTTTCAGCAGCCATGGATTCTTGCTGTGCAGAGCTTATCAAAAATAATCAATATCTGACCTTTTCAATAAAGCAAATTGAAACACAAGTGTTTTTGCGCGATATTATATATGTAGATTGTATTGCACGAAAAGCTTCTCTGCATTTAAAGCACCAAACACTGCTGCTTGATAACAGTATCGGCAAAATCACCGCAGCACTTTTGACAGATGACAGGTTTTTATGCTGTAATCGAAATGTTGTTGTTAATATGGAGCATATCGAATCCTCAGAGCCCGGAGGTTTTTTACTTACAAACGGCGAACATCTGCCCATTAGGCAGCGTGGAAAGTCTGTAATCAAAAAACTGTTTTTAGAATATTCGCTGCGCGATTTAAGGAGGGACGCAACATGAAATCAATAAAACACATTTGCTGTTGTTTTCTTGCAAGCGCAGCGCTGATTTGCGCCTTTAACAGTCCTGCCGCAGCGCTCCGTCTTAATCCCGGAGCTCCGCCTCTCCCTCAAGGCGAAATCACCGAAATTACACAGGATTATCTATCTGCCTATGGTTCATTCAGTTCACATCCTGCTACACTTTTTTCTGTAGGCTGCCCCGCTTCTGACATTATTAACACTCTTCCCTACACAATTGACGGAATAATCGGTGCGACAGGCGACCTCGTGCCATGTGATGTCACATGGACCCCACCCGACACTTCCAAAATCGGATGGATTCAGGTAGAGGGCATACTTTGCGCTCCTCCGATGTGCACATTTGCCCCGGGACTTGAAAAGGTCACTTTCCCCATCATGCTTTATCAAGACGGCTGCTCAATTATTGACACCGCATCTCAGCTGTTCTTGTATAACGATCGTATGGAAACCTATATTGCAGAAGCACTCACTATAGACTCAAATTTGAATACGCTCCGTTTTCCTAACTATTCCGCGGTTGCCGTTTACCCCAACAATCAATATTATGAAGTGCCTGTAACATGGGATTTATCTTCAATAAACACTTCTAAAGTCGGAGAATATACCGTTGTCGGCACGCCCGTAATGCCTTCCTGCTTTACATATCCTACAAGTTTTATAGGTTTTAACGCAACCGTTTATGTCGTTGATTCCACGGAAATAAGTTTGCAGGCAGTCACACAGAAATCTCTTTCCTCCATAACCTGCGAATGGCAAAAAACAGTTCCCGACCCGGAGAATATCACACTGAAATATTCAGATATATCCGCTGACAGTCATTTTAAGGAGGACCCCATACTGTCCTCCGGAAACATTGCAAACGGGACACAAATTCAAACAAATTATGCACAATATACAGGCAATACGCTATCTATTTCACTTAACAAGCTTGAAACGGAAAAGGAATATTATTTTCAGCTTTCATATAAAGGTACACTCTCGGATATTCTTTGCGTTAAAACAAAAGAAAGCGGACTGCCTTCCACAAATGGCATAGGCGGCGACCGCGATGGCGGTGACCGCGCGCCGACAGCTACAGCTCCTGCCACACCCACCTCTGTTCCACCGGCTGTTATTGCCCCGCCCGCAGCTGTGAATACTGCGCAGCCCGAACAGATTGCCCAAGCACATACAAAAACACCCAAAAATGAAAATACTGCTCCTGAAAATCCCGCAATTCAATCTCCCGTGCCTGATACAAAGAGCACTGTCGCGCCTATTGCTCCCACTACCGCTCCTTTGCCGTCCCCAACATCAGTTCCCGCTCAAAGTTCTTCAACGACAAATAAAACAGCTGCTGTACCTACATTCCCTATACCGCTCATAATCATATTTGCAGCTGCCGCCATTTTTCTAACCATACTATTGGTTTGGAGGTCACGTCGCCATGATGCTTAAAAAAAAGCAGTGGACCTTCCCTTTACTTCTTGCGCTTGTTGCAATATTTGCGTCATCCACATTATTTGGCATACTGTACCTTTATGACAACAAATACACCTCCCCCGCGGCGCAACCGCAAAACGGTGTTATTACGCTTACGCAAAAAGATTTCACAGAAACCCCCATACAATATCTTATAAACGGCTGGGAGATTTATCCCGAAGTATTGCTTACCCCGCAAGATTTTAGCACAAAGCGCACAGATACCCAATATACCTTTATAGGTCAATACGGCGGCATGGAAGCAGGCGACTCCACGCGCTCTCCGCATGGCAGCGCCACATACCGTCTGACTCTTATGCTACCCGAACAAGCCGCGGAATACGCACTCAAATTACCCGAGATTTTTTCGGCGTATCATCTGTATTTAAACGGCTCTATGATAGCCGCAAGCGGTAACCCCTCCCCTCCCGATTATGAGCCTAATATCCGCGAACGCATTATTTCTTTTCACGGAAGCGGTCAAACAGAGCTGATTATTGCCGTTACCGATTATTCCGGAATATACAGCGGAATAGTATATCCTCCCGCATTTGGCTATTTACAAGCGGTTGTAACCGCGCATGACGCGCGGCTGTTCTTACACGCAATAATTGTAACCGCAGCACTTATCGGCGCAATTGCCGCATTATATTTTGGCAAACGCGGCAAAAACAACACCGGTGTACTTTGCTGTCTTTTAGGTTTATCCCTCGCATGGATTAGCGGTTATCCATTGCTGCACAACTTTTTTAGCGTAACATATTTCCCGCTGTATCCATTAGAGCTAATACTCTTTTACGCTATGCTGCTGCTTATCGTAATCTTACAAAATCGTCTGTATAATATTTGTTACAAGTGGACATGGCTATTTACATTGCCCTGCGCTGCGGGTATTGTCGCCGCTGCCATTTATTCGATAGGTGCGCCCTATCTAAGTGCTGCATCCATGAATGCATTTTCAAATTTTACAGCTATAATAAAATTTTACACAGCAGGCTACCTTATCGCCACTTCCGCTTATGCCATAACCAAACACAAAAAGCATTCCTCTTTTATTTTATGTGCAAGCCTCATGTTTGCAACAGCATTGATTTTCGACCGTATATTTCCACTGTACGAACCGATAGTAGGCGGATGGTTTACAGAAATCGGCGGACTTATACTTGTCATTGCATTTGAATGCGCGCTCTGGGTCGAACTCGCAAATGCCTATCGCTTCAGGCTTGCTTTTGAATCCGAGCACAAACAAATGGAGCACCGTATCTCCATGCAAAAGGAACACTATAAACAATTATCCGAACAAGTAGAAAAAACACGCATAGCTTCCCATGACCTCAGACACCACATTCATATGCTGCATGAGCTTTCCAATAAAGGCTCATTAAATGAAATAAACCGTTATTTGGAAAACTATGCGCCTCATATAACCGAACATGAAGTCAATACATTTACAGATCATCCGACCGCAGATGCTGTATTACTGCATTATGCTTCTCGCGCAAAACTCGCAAACGCGCTCTATGATGTCAGCATGAGCATTCCACACAGCTTCTGTTTCCCCGATGATGAACTGTGTATACTTTTAAGCAATCTGCTTGAAAATGCTGTAGAAGCCGTCGCAAAGCAGAAAATCGGCAAAAAATTCATTTATCTGCGCGGCGAAACTGCGGATAACAAACTTCGTTTGGTCATAGATAACAGCTTCAACGGAACCCTCCGTGAAAAAGACGAGCTTTTTTATTCATCAAAGCATAGCGGACTTGGCATTGGCATTCGTTCCATCCGCGCAATTGTAAATCGGTATAACGGCTCTATATCTTTTAGCTCCGACAATAATGTGTTTCGCGTTTCTATATTGATTCCTCTTGCAAAATAATACGTTTTTTATTTGTCACTGATATACACTTAATAAAATGTAAAATTGTGCATTGATACTGTGTCTGCATATTGTACCCACTGCGACATTTATATATGTACGCACATCATTACAGCTTTACTGCGTATACATATTGATTTATCTCATACTTGCTTTTATAATAGAGATACACTTTTGGTGAAATCAATAATAATTTCATCAAAAAAATACGGAGGACAATATGCTTAAAGATTGGAACGAAACAACAGCGCCAAAGCTTGCGAGCGAAATTATCACGATAAATGCGCATAACATCACAGGCGAAACCATCAGTGGGTTTGGCATGAAACAAAAGGTTGCAACTTTTATCAAGTTAATACGCAGTGCAATGTTTCCGAATATTTACGATAATGCGGTGGTGCATAAGGGCGAGCTGCAAGCAACTGTAGAAATGCGCCTAACCGAGGCCGCCGTACTGCTTGACTGCATTATTGCGGAAGTAATGGTTAATCAATGCCATTTGCAAAATCGCGAGCGCGAAGCGTGCGACAAATGCAGAGAAAACGCACGCAAAATCACTTTGCAATTTATGGATAAACTACCGCATATCGCACATTTGCTGAATACTGATATTGAAGCGGCTTATTGCGGAGATCCCGCAGCCATGTCTAACGAAGAAATACTGCTTTCCTATCCGGGGCTTGAAGCTGTAAGCATCTATCGGCTTGCACATGAACTTTATATGCGTCATATCCCTTTGCTGCCGCGCATTATGACTGAGCAAGCGCACAGTGCAACGGGAATTGACATACACCCCGGTGCAACGATTGATGAATATTTCTTTATTGACCATGGCACAGGAGTGGTAATCGGTGAAACCTGCACAATAGGCAAACACGTCAAAATCTATCAAGGTGTAACCCTTGGTGCTAAAAGCTTTGAGCTTGACATGTGCGGTAATCCGGTTAAGGGCGTCAAGCGTCATCCTGATATAGCAGATAATGTTATCATCTATTCAGGCGCCACCATACTCGGCGGCGATACCTCTATCGGTGAAGGCTCTACCATAGGCGGCAACGTGTGGCTTACTCATTCAATAAAACCGCATACCACCGTTTATAATTCCACACCGTCACCCATCATCGAAAAATAGCCTTGCAATTATATAAACAGCAACAAAAAAAGCCGCTGCAGTCGTCACTTCAGTTGACGTACACTGTTGCGGCTCTTTTATATATTTTCTTATTTAATCAAATAAATCTTCATCGTCCTCATCTACACGCGCAATTTCCTCGCGACGTATATCAGCCCCTAATTTACGCATTTTATCTTCAATATTGTCATACCCGCGGTCAATATATTTAACATTTTGTATTTCAGTTGTACCTTCCGCCATAAGCCCCGCCACAATAAGCGCCGCACCGGCACGTAAATCAGATGCACTGACCGGCGCGCCCGTAAGGCGTTCTACACCCTCCACAACCGCCACACGATCTTCCGTTGTGATTTGTGCGCCCATTCTGCGTATCTCTTTAATATGCTTGAAACGAGATTCGAATATCGTTTCTGTAATCATGCTGGTTCCCTTTGCCGTTGACAACAACACTGTAGCCGGCTGCTGCAAATCCGTTGGGAATCCCGGATACGGCATCGTCTTGATTTTTATTGCCCGCGGTCTTTTTTCACAAGCCACGCGAATAAAATCCGCGCCCTCATGAATAGTAACACCCATTTCCATAAGCTTTGCCGTCAACGCTTCCATATGTGTAGGTATCACATTCTTTATTGTTACATCTCCACGCGTTGCCGCCGCCGCAATCATAAATGTACCCGTTTCAATCTGATCGGGAATAATAGAATAATTACAGCCGTGAAGCTTTTCTACACCTGTAATACGAATTACATCTGTACCCGCGCCCTTTATTTTAGCACCCATACAAACCAAAAAGTTTGCAACATCTACAACGTGCGGCTCTTTCGCCGCATTTATTATTACCGTCTGCCCCTTTGCGCGCACTGCCGCAAGCATAATGTTTATGGTAGCACCCACCGACACCGTATCAAGATAAATATCACTCCCGACAAGCCCCTGCGGAGCTGTCGCCACCACTCTGCCATATTCTGTTTTTACGGTTGCGCCAAGCGCTTCCATGCCCTTTATATGCAAATCAATCGGGCGTTCACCAATCGTGCATCCACCCGGCAAACTGATTTCCGCATCATTAAAACGCGAAAGCAGCGCCCCCAATAAATAATAAGACGCACGCATACGTTTTACAAGGTTCATTGTCACCTTGCTTGTATTGATATTGGTGGTATCCACCGTCATTGTTCCGTTTTTAAATTCTACTTCCGCGCCGATTTCAGCTAAAATACGTTTAATTATAAGCACATCCGCAATATCAGGCAAATTTTCAATTACACAAATGCCATGTGCAAGTATAGTAGCAGGCAATATCGCTACCGCAGCGTTTTTTGCTCCGGTCACTTCTATCGTACCTTTAAGTGGTATTCCGCCATTTATTACAATTTTTTCCGCCATGTAGACTTCCTTTATACACTATTTTTTTACGTTACTATTGTACCATTTAAAAGCCTTTATTTCAAGCACACATACATATACAGTGGTATTTCATTGGTGTTAAAACATTTTCTTTTTCCATAAAAACCATACGGCAACGCCCGAACACGCCATTGCCACCAAAAGCACACACCAAAAACCAAACGGATTACTTGCAAAAGGAATCCCCGGCACATTCATACCCCACAAGCTTGCAAACAACGTCGGAATAGAGAGTATAATCGTAATAGATGTCAATATCTTCATTACGATATTAAGATTGTTTGAAATTACGCTTGCAAACGCGTCCATTGTACCCGAAAGAATATCCCGATAAATTGTACCCATCTCAATCGCCTGTTTATTTTCAATTATAACATCCTCTAAAAGGTCAAGGTCATCAGGGTAACGTTGAATAACTTTGGACCTTAAAAGTTTTTCCAAAACCATCTCGTTTGATTTTAGTGATGTTGAAAAATATACCAGCGATTTTTCAAGCTTAAGCATTTGTATAAGCTCGCTGTTTTTCATGGATTTATGCAACGCATTTTCCACCTGCGTGGAAGCTTTATCAATTTGACGCAAATATTGCAAATATTTACTCGCATTTTTATATAATATCTGCAACAAAAAGCGCGTTTTTTTACAAGTATCAAACCCGCCTCGCACATTTTTGTTCCAGAAATCCTCAAGAATAGAGGTTTCTTCCAAACAAACCGTTACAATATTTTCCGCAGTAATAATTATACCCATTGGCAATGTTGTATACATAAATGAATTGCGCTCCGCGCTTACCACCGGAATGTCCACGAGCACAAGTGTTTGATCATTCTCCACATCAATACGCACTGTTTCTTCTTCATCAAGTGCGGCGCGAATAAATTCATTGTCAATATTAAGCGCATCGCGCACCGTTATTAGTTCTTCTTCTGTGGGGTCAAGAAGATGCACCCAAGCACCCGCTTCAATTTTATCAATTTCCTGAAAATCATTATTCTTTGCAGAACTAAAAATTCTAATCAAATCATCAACCTACTTTCTCAAGCAGGCGGCAGTTATAGGCGACAAAATACCGTGCACACACCACCGTCCGCGTATTTTAATTTAGTTCGTTTAGGGTCTGCGTCCACGTTATTTCTCACCTCCTGTAAATTTGTAACGGTAAAACCGTCCGACTATCATTATAGCCTCTAATAAAGTGTTATGCAAGCGTGATTTTAAAATTGGCAAGCAAAATTTCACTATGCTTTCACTTCTAAATATAGTATACTATGAATAGCTTTTATAGCAATAGTTGCAGACAGAGGTAAAATGACAGAAAAATTTTCTTGCGGCGATACCGTCGTAATGCAAAAAAAACATCCGTGCGGAAGTAACAAATGGCAAATTTTACGTACCGGTGCTGATATTAAATTAAAATGTCTTGGCTGCGGGCATATTATTATGCTCGATTATGCAGCATTTATGAAACGGATGAAAAAGGTTTTAACAGATGAACAATAAAGAAAATCACAACAATGCGCGTCGTATATCCACCACAACAAAAAGTAATGGTTATGGGCGCAGGCTTGACCCTACAGAATACGAGAACGACTCGAACGCGCTTTCTTCGGGCACAGGACGAAATGCTGTAAACGGTCATAAAAACGGCGATCGGCTTTTAGAGCCGCTAAGCGCACATTTTGATGTGTCAAATGATGATGAGCATTATGAAGATGATTCTTATGATGAAGCATACGACACATATGATGACGAACCTAAACAATATAAACACTCCGCTTCATCCGATAAAGCGCCTCGCCGCAGTGCGCGTGAATTTGAGCCTTTAGATGATGACCTTGTGACATATAACGAATTTGGGCATAAACGCAAGCAAAAACGGCTAAAAGAAGAAAAACTCGTGACACGTTCACGCGTTATTTGGGGATGGATTATCTCCATTGCCGCGGCAATTGCAATCGCTTTTTTTGTAAGGGCATTTTTATTTGAAATAATTGTTGTTGAAGGTGAGTCCATGCATCCTACCTTACAAACAAATGAAAAGCTTGCCATTGAAAAGGTCAGCCGTTATTTTGGTATGCCGGAACGCGGAAATGTAATTATTGTGCATTATCCTGATATGGATGGTACCTATGTCAAACGCGTTATTGCTCTTCCCGGTGAAACAGTTGAGGTAAAAGACAGCATTGTTTATATCAATTCCGAACCACTCGCAGAGCCATACATAAATAATACTGAAGCATATATAGATATGTCCGCTATCACAGTCCCCGCCGATACCGTATTCGTAATGGGCGATAATCGCGCACATTCTCTTGACAGCCGCACTAACACCGTCGGGCCTATCGCCCGCAGCCAAATTGTAGGACACGCACTTAGCGTTATTTGGCCTCTTGATAATTTTCATACGGTGCAATAAAATCAATCGGCATACTTTTGCCCTATCTGCATAACTTAACAAATTAAATCATTCATCAAAAAAGAGAGCTAAACGCTCTCTTTTATATTGCGCTGTTTTCAATCAAGCACTGCTTTAATTCTGCGCACGCCCGCACTGCTGCTCTGCTCTTTCTTGATTTTAAAGTGCCCCAACTCAGCTGTGTTTTTGGCGTGTGGTCCGCCGCAAATTTCTTTGGAATACCCCGGAATAGTATAAACTTTTACTAATTCACCGTACTTAGAATCAAATATACCCATGGCACCCGCAGCCTTTGCCGCATCTACTGACATTTCTTCCTCAATGACATCAAGCCCTGCGGCTATCGCTTCATTTACAAATTCTTCCAACTTATCGAGCTCATCACGCTCCACTTTGCGGTCAAAATTAAAATCGAAACGCAAACGCTCCGCAGTAATATTAGAACCCTTTTGAATAATATCATCACTTAAAAACTTACGCAGTGCCGCATTTAACAAATGCGTTGCAGTATGCAGCCGCGCCGTCGCTTCACCTGTATCCGCAAGCCCGCCCTTAAATCTCTGTTCTGCGCCCGCGTGCGAAAGCTCTTGATGAGCATGGAACGCCTTATCAAAGCCATTCTTATCCACCGTAAGCCCACGTTCTTCTGCCAACTCTAACGTAAATTCTATAGGAAATCCAAATGTGTCATACAACCTAAACGCACTTTTCCCATCAATTTCGCTTCCTTCAAGCCGCTCCGCCGTTTTTTCAAATTCTTTTAACCCCTGTGTGATTGTTTTTTGGAAACGCTCTTCTTCCTTTTCAATCTCATCTATAATCTTTGCTTGATTGGTTTTAAGCTCCCCGTATGCGTGCGCATATTTATCTATTACCACCTGTGCAATCTTTGAAAGATTCCCCTCGGCAACACCCAGCTTGCCCGCGAAACGAATTGCGCGGCGTAAAAGCCGGCGCAGTACATATCCTTGGTCCACATTTGACGGCGTAATTCCACGCTCATCCCCTATCATAAATGCAGCGCAGCGAATATGATCCGCTACAATACGAAAAGCCTTCCTTGCGGCTTCATCGGCGACATCATATTTGCTGCCCGAAAGCTCTTCTATTTTTGCGATAATCGGTACAAAAACG
>JAVXIJ010000044.1:0-10966 GCA_036648415.1 Christensenella sp. | reverse complement strand
TTACCATAGCGGAAATATTTTCGGGCATGATTTGCTATGGCAGATCGTATGAACCCAAAATGCCGGAGAAGTTGAAAAAGTAGATTTTTGCTGTTTTCTTGCGAAGCCAGACACCCCTTACGACTTAATCCTCTGGCTCCGTAAGAAATAACGAGAAATTCTTTGCTCTTATGAGCAGTTTTGAAAGGAGTGACTCCAATGGGTAATAAAAAGTCCTTACAAAGCTGATGGCGTTCCAACCACTATCGCATAAGCGATAGTTAGCATTGCAAGGACTATAAGCAAGTTTACACGGAAATCTTTGAGATTTCAACGTTTTTACTCTGATATTCATAAATATTTCATATGTTTATGGGTGATTGAAAGGATACCGGCTATGAAAAAATCTACAAAAATTATGGCCATCGCCTTAGCAGTATTGATGGTATTTGGTGTAACGACGGTTGCATTTGCGAATGAAAGTGATGGATTCCCAAATTCTTATTGGAATCAGTCAATGTTCGGGGTACTGCGTGTAGGTTCTGAACGCAATTCAGTGTTTGGATGCCAACGTGTGGTGGGTTCATCCGCAGATGGCATATTTGGTTCTGGTACGCAATCAGCAGTTAAAACATATCAACGGAACTGGGGATTGTCCGCTGACGGCGTTGTAGGATCGGGTACATGGTCTTCGTTTAGAGATAGACTTGGTGCCACAGAGGTGACAGCCGTTAATGTTGGCTACACCCTTACTGGTGGTGGAGCACGAGTATTTGTTCACTGGAGTGATGGAAATTGGGAAGTAATGACGAGAAATGGAATGTATGTTGATATGTAAAAAATATATTTCGTTTGGTATGAAATATTGTAAAGATAGGCTTTATGCCTATCTTTACAATATTATAATTTTGCACAACATGTAATAGGAGAGGACAGCCATGACTAATCCAAAAAAAGTTATATATATTACTTTATGTGGAGTTTTAGGACTATTTCTATGTACGGGTTGCCAAACGACACCGGATAAGGAAACTGTAAAGCAGAAGAATAACGGTCAGGTAGAAAAAATTATAGAAGATTCAGAATCCGGGACAATATTGAGTAATTATAGTGTACCTTCCGTTATTAATGACAATTTTCAATCTGATACAAACAAATTGACCGTGAATATAGATGCGGATGTTATAATACCGGATGTAGATATGATACCTGTGGTTGTAGCGGAACGGGCTGAATTTTCGCAAGAGATGGCGGATCAAATTATGGACGGACTTTTTGAGAGCCATCCAATATATAAGATTCGAGAGGCTTCCGATATGACAAAACAAGAAATAGAGGGATTAATGATACGCATTAAGTCGGGGGAAGGATCCGATTTAGCAAAGGCAGATAAAAATGCATATAACGAAATGGTTCAACCTGAAATAGATCAACTTGAAAAACAGTACCAAATTGCTCCGGATAAGTATATACCGCAAGAAGATGATGGTAAATTTAAGCCTTTTACGCCAAAAATAAGTGATGCCGGGATGGAAGGCGATAATTCTCAGCAAGAAAAATATGATGCGATAAGAATTAAGAGCAGCACTCCCGAGGGGAAAGAAGCGACGTTGGAAATATATAGCGGTAAAAACATTTCTTCGATGATAGTCTTATACAATCGAGAAGATCGAGAAGTAAATCCTGATGATGGAAAGGTTGAGAATGTTCTAAACTCACAAAATTTGCCGACAATGTCGCTTGAGGAAGCGGAAGACATTGCTAATCATTTAAAAAATAAAATGGGATTTAGTGACTTTATTCTTGCGGATTATGGCGCTACGCCAACCGGAGCATATTCAATAGCCGAAACATATGACGATTTGGGAAAATGCTATGTCCTGTATTATATGAGAACTTGTGGGTTGCCGACTAATTATGTTTCTAATACTCTTAGTGCTTCAACATATAATTTTAGTTGGCCGCAAGAGGTTCTTACGTTTTATATCGATGATCAAGGAGTATCGGAGATTTTATATGATTCACCAACTGAATTTACTGAAACGGAATCCGAAGCTGTTAAAATATTGTCTTTTGATGAAATTATGGATATTTTCCAAAAACAAACTATTATTTCCACCTTTACACCACCTCAAGGGGATGAAGGTATCATTGGTCATAAATTTGATGTTACGAAAATTAAGCTGGGCTCGGCAAGGGTACTCGTTGATATCAATAGCGGTAGATATCGATATGTGCCCGCATGGGATTTCTATGGAACTTGGACGTATATTTATAAAGAAGGAAGTCAATATATTCAAGGTGTCGATGAAAATAGCGAATGGAAAGAGGATAAATTTGCTCAAAGTTATTACACAATCAACGCTATAGATGGGAGTATCATTGATCGTGGAGTTGGGTATTAAAAAATTGAGCTCTTCTCGAAAGAGTAGACAGAAAATGAGGCACTATTGTTTTTGTGGACAGAAATGATACCGATAACAGAGCGAAACGCAGGATAGCTTGATGATGATAAGAATTGGGATGATAATCGGCTGTAAAGGAAGGGATATGGATGCCAAAAAAAAGATGGAGTAAAGTAATAGAGCTCATCATTTGTATACTGTGCATGCTGATGATCTTGTGCTCTTGCTATAGTACTCCCGAGGAACAGGCGATCACCGGAAAAGATAATGAAGCGTTAGAGGAGCTTTTGCGGGAAAGTGCTGCTCAGCCAAAACAAAGTGCTCCGCTCGAAAGTGAAACGCCGATGTGGGAGCTCACAAAGGAATTTGGCTCGGGGTCTAAACTGATCGTTATGGCTCCGGTCATTACCCACGGGGAGACGAACGCTCCCGTTGCGGTAGTCAAAGAAAATCCATTTGCAGAAGAACAATGCAAGCAGATTACAGAGGATATTTATCCCGACTCTAAAGTTCGCTATTATGCAATCACAAAAGCGGCGCTTGAACCGGAAATAATGAAATACAAGCAATATCTGCATCTTCTTAAATCTAACCCGGAAAAGTTCTACGAAAATACAGAAAATGTTGGATTTGCATTTACGGAAGAAATGCTCAAAAATGCGAATAAAACGTGGGAAACAATTGGTAACCTCTCTGCTGAAGAACAATTGAATATCATCATAGATGGTTTAGAACAGCAATATCGGGAAGCACCGGATGACTCTGAACTACAGGAAACAGATTACAAATTCCAAGAAATCATGGATGAAGCAAATTCTGAGCAAATGAACTTGATGGTTTATGAAGACAAGGGAATCGTATATCTCAGCTTCGTCAATTGGAAGACCGACATCAGCGGCTCCGAATTAAAACTTTCGACAACTAAGAACAATTCAATGCAAGATATAATTCAGAATGAATGTGTGCAACCTGACGCATTTAAAGATGATGCCAAATTTTACGAGGATAAAAAAATCGCGGATGACCTGCTTGATATTTTAGGAATAGATTATATGGATTTGCAGTGGGTCACATCAGGCAAGGACGAAATGGATGAAGATTTTTATACCATGTGTTATACGCGTGTGGTAAATGGATTCTCTGAAACACATACGCCGGATTACCTTGGCACATTGGCATTTGATCCGGAGTTTGAGAAATACCGGAACTTATGGAAGGATGAAAATTTGCAGGTAACAGTCAAAAACGGGGAAATTATTTCAGCTCGTTGGCTCAATCCTGCAAAAATTGAAATTGAGAATGAGAATGTAAAAATAATCTCGTGGGAAGAAGTGCAGGAAATTTTTCTGAAGCAAATGGATCGGCTGATGGCGCCTGATATTTCCAAAGATGATTTTCAGGTTGGAATATTGGGAGATAACAGAGAGATACATATTAACAAAATCGAGTTGGGATTGACCAAAATTCTGATGGCAAACAGCGATGAATATAAGCTGATACCCACGTGGACTTTTTCGGGGTATGATAAGGCACGTCTTTTCCATAATCCGGAAACAGCGGGCGCGATTACTTGCTTTGTGACAATAAATGCTGTCGATGGAAGTATAATAGACCGGGGATTAATGTACTAATTATCTATAAGAAGGTATTGATTTATAGTGCATACATTCAAAGCAGATATACAACGCTCTATTATTTCATGGAGCTTTATCGTGGGGATCATTGGCATGGCGGTGGCAGTGTTTTTCGGCGCGTTTGACCAAATATTGCCTGTGTTTCAAGGACAGATGAAGGATGGGCTGCAAGCGGGCTTTTCCGTGCAGCTGGTGATTACCGCGCTCAAGTCGGATGTGGTGCTTATTGTGCTGCCCATCCTTGCGGCGCTTCCCTTTACGACGGCTTTTGTAGACGATCACAAAAGCCGCTATCTGCGCGAATATCTTCCCCGCGCGGGGAAACGGCAATATATCGCTTCACGCGTGGCAACGACCGCCCTATCGGGTGGCCTTACTTTGTTTTTGGGCGTCATGCTCGTGTGTTTTGTGTTCGCACTGTTGTTTATGCCAATGGAGCTTGTGCCGCAAATTGCAGAGGAAACGGCAGGCATGATTCAGCCGGAAACAATCGATGTTACCAACCAACTTACATTTACCGACCTGATGGGACGGGCGTTGCTGTTTTTTCTTGCGGGGGCGCTGTGGTCGCTTGTAGGCGGATTGTTCGCTACGGTCACCATGAGCAAATATATGGCGTATGCCGCACCTTTTATCTTCTATTATGTTCTCGTAATTTTATCTCAACGATATTTCACAGATTTATACGTGCTGAATCCGCAGGAATGGCTCAATCCCACGGAGGTGTGGGGCGGCGGGATATGGGGCGCGGCGCTGCTTATGGGGGAGCTGATTGTGCTTCTTGCTGTGGCATACGGTTATTTGATGCAAAGGAGAATGAAGGATGTGTAGATTTAGTCAAATATGGGCGGTCTCAACATACAATTTTCGGCAATGGAAACGAAATCCGCGTATTATTGTGACGTTTGCGCTGGCGTTTATCCTTTGCTTTTTGCTTTCCAATAAAGCAGTTGCGTTTGCGCAGGAACAAGGTACGATTTTGCAGATTGCAGAGCCGTTTGTGTGGACGTTTGGGGATGCGAATAACATCCTTATTTCTTCCCTGCTTCTCGTTCTGCTGTTTGCGGATATGCCGTTTATATGCGAGGGCACGCCCTTTTATCTTATGCGCACGACGCGCGCCGCGTGGCTTTGGGGGCAAATAATCTATATATGCCTTGCAACGTTAATATATATATCATTTATTCTAATTGCCACCTCTGCATTATGCGCACATCTCTCCTTTATTGGGAACCAGTGGAGCGAAACGGCGGCAATGCTGGGATATTCAGGCGCGGGTGAGGCAATCGCGCTTCCCGCGTTTGTAAAAACAATGGAAATGAGTACACCGTATGAATGTATGGGCGTAATTTTTTTGCTGATGCTTCTTTATACGCTGCTCATGGTCTCTATTATGCTCGCGGTCAACATCCGCAAAGGGCAGTTTTGGGGTGTGGTGAGCGTGTTTTTATTCAGCCTTGTTGGGTTGCTGTTGAATCCGCAAATATTCGCGCAGATGTTTAATTTACCGCAGGAGCTGATGTATAAGGCAAATGTGGCGGTGGGGTGGATGTCGCCCTTGAATCAGGCGACGTACCATATGCATAATTTTGGTTACGATCTGCTGCCACGATTGTGGCAAACCTACTTGATATTTGGCGCAGCAATCATTATTTTATTTATCACAGCACTGCGCGGCATGAAGAAGTATAACTTTAACTTTACGGGAGCGGACGTATGAAAGACATTTCAATCAGCGTACAGCATGTATATAAGGACTTCAACGGTGAAGAAGTTTTGCATGATGTTCATCATGATTTTGAATCGGGAAAAATCCACGGGATCGTGGGCAACAACGGCTCGGGAAAAACCGTACTGTTCAAATGTATTTGCGGTTTTTTGCGTTCATCTACGGGAAAAATATTGGTAGATTATGAGGAAGTCGGCAAGGATATGGACTTTCCCGACAACATGGGGCTCATCATTGAAACGCCGGGGTTTCTGCCTACGCTGACGGGTTTTAAAAACTTACAGCTGTTGGCGTCCTTGAAAAAAAAGATAGGAAACAAGGAAATACGGGAAACGATACGCCGTGTGGGGCTTGATCCCGACCTCAAGAAGCCTGTTTCCAAATATTCACTCGGAATGCGGCAGCGGCTCGGTATCGCGCAGGCGATCATGGAAGACCCGGCTCTGCTCATTTTGGACGAACCATTTAATGGCCTTGATAAGCAAGGCGTAAAGGATATGCGTGTGTTAATCAAGGGGCTGCGGGATAAGGGCAAAACGATTTTGCTGGCGAGCCACAACGCGGCGGATATTGAGGAACTTTGTGATACGGTATGCGAGATGGACGCGGGCGTTTTGACGCACCTGCGCGGCGATCTTTCACGCTAAATGCGCATAGGCAGATCTCGGCGCACCTTATGTTCAGCCTCGTCCTGCCCGCGCTTTTTATCGCAAAATCTCATCTGCGCATGATGCGTCACAAACAAGAGATCAAGGGGAGAAAATAGTGGAAGCAATCATCAGTGTGAGAAATCTGGTCAAAATATACAAGACGAAAAAGGTTCGGTTCAAGGCATTAGGCGGTGTCGATCTGGATATTTACCCGGGCGAATTTGTGGCGGTAGTGGGAACGTCGGGCAGCGGGAAATCTACGCTGCTAAACCTCATCGCGGGGCTGGAAAAACCGACGGCGGGCAAGGTGTTTGTCAAGGAAAAGCCGATCCATAAGATGAGCGAGGATGCGCTTGTAGATTTTCGCCTTGCGCATGTGGGGTTTATCTTCCAGAGCTTTAACCTGATGGATACGCTTACAACTCTTGAAAATGCGGCATTCCCGCTTATGCTGCGCGGGATTGCGCCGATTGAACGCGAACGGCGGGCAAAGGAAGTGCTCGGTGTGCTTGGATTGGCGGAGCATTTGTCGCACGATCCCGATGAGCTTTCGGGCGGGCAGCAGCAACGAGTCTGTATTGCGCGGGCGATCATCACGCAGCCGGAGATACTGTTTGCGGACGAGCCGACGGGTAACCTTGACAGCGCAACGGCAGAGCAGATTATGGATTTGCTCAGAACGATCGTAAAGGAACAGGGCGCGACGCTGCTAATGGTGACGCACGACATGGAAAAAGCAAAGTATGCGGATAGGATCGTGCATATTGCGGACGGAGAGATTGTTGAAATTGAAAAAAATGCCAAATGAAGCTTTTGCTTTGCTTGGGATAGTTTTCGGCGCGATGGTAGCATATATCATTATTACATCGGTCTGTATCGTCATGTTGAAATCAGCTTGGAAATGAGGAATGAAAAATGAAAAAGATATTTTGCGGATTGCTTATGGTTATCATCATGTTTACCGCTGCAGGCACGGCGTTTGCGGTGGGCGGCACGGTACCGCCTTCGCCGACGGGCAGCGCGCCGCAGGAGGGCACGGTTCTTACAATAGACAACCAAAACATTTATGCGGGCATGGATAAGCCATACAGCAGCGGATATCTGCCGACGGTGGCGGACGGTACGGCAACGCTTATGCTGCCGCTCACCTCTGCACAAGCGCTTTCCAATAACAGCTTTAATGTTGTGGTGGATTTAGGCGATCCGTCTGCTTCACCGTTTGTGTTCGGTAATTATGATAAAACGATCACACTTGCAGAGCATAGCGTCAACAATGGCGCGGGAACAACAAAAGCGTATCTTGTAGATCTCAATCTTGCGCTTGCGGGAGGGCGGACAAACGGGCGCTACCCAGTGACGATCACCGCGCAAGGGCAAACAAGCGGCGGCACGCAGTTTTCGCAGCTGTTCACGCTGTATGTGACGATTACAGACGGGATTGATCCGAACGCCACGCCTAAACCGGAGCCGACGCCCGAGCCTCCGAAAGAGGAACAGCTTGCACCACAGCCCAAAGCTATGATAGCAAGCTATACGGTCAATCCGTCTCCCGTTTTGGCGGGGCAGGAGTTTGATGTATCGGTGACGCTGCAAAACACAAACGACAGCCAGCCGATGAGAAACGTCAAGGTGACGGTCAGCGGTGAGACGGCGGACGTGGTTTGCATGGACGAAACGAATTCCTTTTACTTCAAGAAAATAGGGACAAAAGACACGGTGACGCTCAACGCGAAAATGCTGGTGCAGCAGACGGCGGAGCCAAAGCCGCAGAAAATCTTGATCCATATAGAATATGAAGGAGATAAGCAGGCAGCGTTTACATCGGATGAATCCATCGTGATTCGTGTGAAGCAGCCGATCCGCATCGAATTTGACGAGCCGGAGATTCCAAAGCAGGTCAACGCGGGCGATACGATGTCTGTTCCGCTTAATGTGATGAATATGGGCAAGGGAACGGTATACAACGTGCGCGCGGAGCTTTCCGCGCCGGGGCTTGTGCCGGAGGGAACGGTATTTTTAGGGAACATGGAAAGCGGCGCAGCCAAAAAGGGAGATCTTTATACGTTTGTGGGAACGCTCGATTCAGATGCCGGAAACAGCGACAACAAATATGGCCCGACAAGCGGCAAGATCACGATTTCGTATGAGGATGAATTTGGCGAGGCTGCCACGCAGGAGATAGCCTTTACAACGAACATCAACCCGCCTGTCATCAACGCGCCCGCGGAAAAGGAAGAGGAAAAGCCGCAGACACAAAGTCAGTGGTGGATTTCCGTCATTATTTTGGGTGCGGTGATTGGTGCGGTGTTTGGGGTGCGGTATTATATTAAGCGCAAAAAAGAAAAGGCGGGAGAAGATGAGGACAACTGATTTGTTTAAGCTCGCGCTGCTTAATCTAAGCAGACGCAAAACCCGCACGTTTCTCACAGTGCTCGGCGTGATTGTAGGAACGGCGTGTATCGTGCTGATGTTTTCCATCGGGTATTCCAATATGAAGCAGTTTAGCGATATGCTTGAAGATAATGCAATGTTGACGCAAATACAGATCCGCGACAATTCCTCGGCAGCGATGTCGGGGCGGGGCGGGATCACAGACAGCACCGTGCAGCAGATCGGTACGCTTGCACATGTGGAAGCTGCTTCGCCCGTCGTACAGATTCCTGCGAAGATTAAAACGGGGGCGTATGAAGCAAACACACAGATCACAGGAATTGATCCGGCGGTGCTATCATTGGATTTTGCGGAGGGCGGCATTTTTCAAACCGGCGGGAGTGTGCCATCTCTTGTGATTGGGGCGGAAGCGCAAAAGCAGTTTGTAGACCCGACAAATCCGCCGAATTATTCGGATTACGAGCAATTCGCGAAGTATTCACCCGAGATAGACTGGCTGAACACGGAAATGGAGCTGCAATTCGGGTTTGAAACGGACGACCCTAAGGTTCCCGCGGGAACGGTATACCGCGCGTCGGTGGCGGGGCTGCTTATGCCCGCGCAAAACAACGAGAGCAATCAGACATATATTGACCTTGCGCTTGCCAAGCGGATGTTGATGGATAACAGGGAGCTTGCGCATTATATGGGAGTGCCTGTAAGCTCCTATCAGCAAGTGCTGGTGCGCGTGGATGACATGGCAAACGTGCAGGGCGTGATGGACGAAATAAAGAAACTGGGGTACGAGACATACAGCGAAACGGAATACATCTCGCAGATGCAGGAAGAACAGAACAGGCAGCAAGGGCAACTTTTTGCGATTGGGCTTATTTCCTTGTTTGTTTCTGCAATCGGTATCGCCAACACGATGTACGCAAGCATATTAGAGCGGCGGCGCGATATTGGGATCATGAAGGTTGTGGGGATGAAAATACGCAATATTCGGCGGTTGTTCCTCGCGGAGTCGTCGATTATAGGGCTCATTGGGGGGCTCATTGGCATTGCGGTCAGCTATATTGTGGTGCTCGGAATCAACACGGGTACAGAGCAAACGAGCTTTTTAGGCATGTATTTTTCGGAAGGAATGAAGATAGAGATCCCCGCGTGGGTGGCGCTCGGCGCGATCGGCATTGCGGTGGCGGTCGGCATGATCTCGGGGATTTATCCCGCGCGCAAAGCAACAAAGATGAGTCCCTTAGAAGCCATGCGCAGTGGCAATTGAGGTAGCGTTTATGGATAAAGCCGAAAAGAAAAAGAGTGATAAAAAATTTTGGATTATATTGGTAGTTATCATTGCCGTACTGATTTGTATGCGTGTATTTGTGCTGGATAGGATCGTTGGTCACGCGGTTTCTGTGATTTATCCATTTGATCGGCTGAGAGGATTAGCGGGCGGCTAAAGTATGATGCGGCTGTTACTGAGGGGAATTGCTTAGCGCGATTCCTGAAAATATAATTTGTGAAAATATAATAGCACTCGGACACCTTTGTACATCATATGACAAAGGTGTTTTTTGTGCGTCCTTTTGTATGACACGAGCACCGCCAAACCTCTGATTTGCATCGGACTTTTACTCATCGACAAATTGGAGGTAATCAAATGAAACAAATTAACTTGAAAAAATATTATCCGTCGTTATATCTAAACGATACATTTCTCATGGTATCTGACACCGTGGCAAGCGCGCTTGCTGAGGAAGTTAGGAAAGAAAACGCGCAACGTGCTAAAATCCTTTATCATGGAGCGTACTATTCCTTAGATAAAGAAAGTTTTATTGAAACAAAAGTATTTTTAACGGAACCGCTGATTGAAGAAAGTTTTGAACAACAGCAATTAACCACGGCTCTTTACGCGGCGATTATTGCACTGCCCGACAAACAAGCAAAACGTATTTATGCGCGTTATGTTTTAGGATTGCGTGTGACGGATATAGCCAAAATGGAAGGAGTTAGCAAGATGTCAGTTTCAGAGTCTATTGCAAGTGCGTTAAAAAAAATAAAAAACACCCTTACAATAGTCTGATTTTTCTACTGATTAGTAAGAGGATGTTTTTTCTCTTCTAAAACTGAATATCCAATAGCTTAAATACATTTGTTGTATGGCGAGCAACAGGGCGCACACGCGAGGACTGCCTGCGG
>JAVXIJ010000043.1:1970-11017 GCA_036648415.1 Christensenella sp. | reverse complement strand
ATTAAACAAATGCTGTTGCGGGCGCTACAGCAAGCGGTAATGACGAGCAAACTTAAGCGGGCGGATAAGCGCCCCTACAGTGCTATACAAAATTTATGTTGAAAATTAAACAAATGCTGTTGCGGGCGCTACAGCAAGCGGTAATGACGAGCAAACTTATGCGGGCGGATAAGCGCCCCTACAGTACTACACAAAATTTATGTTGGAAATTAAACCGCCGCTGCGTTTCTTGCCGATATTATCTTCTTCTTGAAATAAGAAACAACCGCAAAAACGAAAGAAATGAGGCGAGCATTGCCGCAACATACGTCATTGCCGCGGCAGAGAGCATACGCTTTGCCTCCGTCTGTTCCTGCGCCGTAAGCACCCCCGACGCCGATATGTTCGCCATCGCGCGCTTAGACGCGTTAAACTCCACCGGCAATGTGATAAGCTGAAAAATAACCACAGCAAAATATATCCACGCGCCAATATCCACCAGCACCGCCATTGTTGAAAACAATATACCGATAAGTATCAACGGCATTGCAAGATTAGACGCAATATTTACAATCGGAACAATCGCGTTTCGCGCTTTCATCGGTCCGTATTTTTTAAATTTTTGAAGTACGTGCCCGCATTCGTGCGCGGCAATTGCCACCGACGCAACAGAATTTTTGGCGTATACCCCCTCTGATAAACTCACAATATTTGTGCGCGGGTCAAAATTATCCGTCATATTTCCTGCAATACTTTGCACTCCCACGCCCGAAATATCGTTTCTTTGCAGCATAGACTGCGCAAATTCGCGCCCTGTTACACCGCTTCTCACAGCCACCTGCGAATATTTTTTGTAAGTTGAGCTAACCTTTGCCTGCGCCCAAATCGTCACGATAAATGCCGGAATGAGAAGCAGCCATGTTGGGTCTAACCACATCGGAAAAAACATTTGTTTGTTTCCTTTCACGTTTCATTTTAGTTACATTATACTATGTTTTTATGAACTGTATTTAAACGACTTATTCAAAAATTCTGCGTTGACATTCACACAACCCTTATAAACTCCGGCTTGCGCGCCGTGTATTTACACACATATTTCACGCCGCATTCCTTAATATATTCCATCGCTTCATCAAAACGATACCCTATCACGTCCGCAAAATGCGCGTCACTGCCGAGCGTTACGTGCTCACCGCCAAGCCTTGTAAACCGCCGCAGCACACTTTTTATGGGGGTCGGCCAATCATACGCATAATAATTACCCGTGTTTACCTCTATCCCCTTGCCCTGCGATATTATTTTACTCAAAATCGCATCCAGCAAATCTGTGAAATCATAGTACTCAAACGGCTTTTTGTCTTCCATTGTGTCCAAATCCACAAGATATTTGTCTATATAGCCGATATGCCCCACCACATCATAATCCGTATAGCGCTCAAGATTAAAAAGCATTTCCTCAAGATATTCTTTTTGCGCCTCTTTTGGGGTTTTCCCCACAAAATTATCACCAAAATATGGGTCTTTGCCATTTATCGTATGCTGTGACGCAATCACGAAATCAAAATCATGCGTGCCTATATCCGCGCTGATTTTTGCAAGCGAATCAGGCATGAGCGACACCTCAACACCGCGCTTTATGATAAGCTTAGGCGCACAACCGCGCGCCTTTGCAAGCTCGCGGGTATAGAGCGCATAATCAAGCTCGGGCTTTACTTCATTTACATACGGATAGTCAATTTCCTGATGCTCGGTAAAACAAATTTCTGTAAATCCTCTTTCCTCCGCCGTCATTGCAATTCTTGCGGGGCTGTCATATCCGTCAAAGGACACATTGGAGTGAACATGGTAATCAAACATGGCTTATGTGCTCCTCATTAAAAAGTCGTGATTGGTATATTTATATCTACTCTTTCCATTATACCTGCTCGCCCATTCTTGTCAATCAAGGTTTCTTTAGGTATAAAGATGTGATATAATATTTGTTGGTTTAACACAGCTTGTGCAAAGGAGAAAAGCATTGATAAATGCGCCCGCCAAAACACGTTTCATATGCGAAACAGCCGTAATCGCCGCAATTTACTGCGTACTTACGCTGTTGCTTGCACCGCTTAGCTTTGGACAAATACAGCTGCGCGTTGCAGAAGCGTTGTGCGTATTGCCGTTTTTTACACCTGCGGCAGTCCCCGGGTTATTTATCGGCTGTCTTATAGCCAATATTTTCGGCTCAACATTGGGGCTTATGGATATAATTGTCGGCAGTCTTGCGTCCCTTGCCGCGGCATTTTTGGCGTCTAAAATCAAAAACAAATGGCTTGTGCCCTTGCCGAGCGTTATTTTAAACGCATTTTTGGTAGGCTGGGTGCTCAACACCATGCTCGGGCTTCCGTATTTTATAAATGTATTATATGTGGGCGTCGGGCAGGCGTTGGCGTGCTACGCAATCGGTATGCCGCTGTTGTTTATACTCGATAAATACAAGAATAGGATATTTAAACGATTATGAAAAAAATATGTGTATATGGTTCATCCTCCTCGGCTATTGACAAAAAATATCTTGATGCCGCATATCATTTAGGCGCGCTTATTGCCAAAAGCGGGCAGGCGCTGGTGTTTGGCGCGGGCACAATGGGCATGATGGGTGCCGTCGCGCGCGGTGTCAAAAGTGAAGACGGCTGTGTTATCGGCATTATTCCGGAATTTTTGAATATCCCCGGGATACCTTTTGAGAGCTGTGACGAATACATCGTTCTTCCGACAATGCGCGACCGCAAGCAAAAAATGGAGGATTTATCCGACGCGTTTATTGCTGCGCCGGGTGGCTTTGGCACTTTTGAAGAGCTTACGGAAATTATTACGCTAAAACAGCTGAAGCGCCACCAAAAGCCTATTATTATACTTAACACGCACGGTTTTTTTGATGAGCTGCTCGCCATGTTCGATAAAGCAGTAACGCAAAATTTCACAAAACCCGACGGGCTTTCTGTTTATACAGCAGTCGCCACCCCCGAAGAAGCGATTTCGGCAATACAAAATTATCATTATGTTGAACCTGCAAGTAAATGGTTTACGCCCGAGGACTAAATGTAAAATCGCAGCTTACACAAAACGTGCGCTGCATAATTATTGTATATAAGAGGAGCTAAATTATGAGAGCAATTATAAGTGTACTCGGTCACGACAAACCCGGCATTATTGCGGGCATATCACACGCGCTTTTTGAGGCGAACGGCAATATACTCGACATCACACAAACAGTTTTGCGTGACGAGGTTTTCGCAATGACAATGCTTGCAGACCTTTCCGCTGCCAAAATATCTTTTGAGCAGCTAAAGCAGCAGCTTGACACAGTCGGCAAGGAAATCGGCATTGAAGTGCGGCTGATGCGCGAGGAAATTTTTGAAAGTATGCACAGAATTTAACAATACATGAATATGGTATTCATTACTCACTAAAAGGGGTTTTTATGATAGATCAAAAAGACATATTACAAACAATTGACATGATAGCACGGCAAAATCTTGATATTCGCACAATCACCATGGGGATTTCGCTGTTTGACTGCGTATCTGATGATGCGGATGTGTGCGCCGCGCGCGTTTACGAAAAAATCACGCGACAGGCGGCAAAGCTTGTCAAAACCGGTGAGGAAATCGAAAATGAATTTGGCATACCGATTGTCAACAAGCGTATTTCCGTTACCCCTATTTCGCTTATTTCGCAGGGCTGCGAGCATTATATAAAATTTGCATATGCCATGGATAAGGCGGCGCGTGAAATGGGAGTGGACTTTATCGGCGGATATTCCGCATTTGTGCAAAAGGCGGCAACCGCCGCAGAAGCGCGATTTATAGATTCTATCCCGCAAGCGTTGTGTGAAACGGATATTGTGTGTTCCTCCGTCAATGTCGCCACCACCCGCGCGGGCATCAACATGGATGCGGTGGCGCGCATGGGCAAGGTGATAAAGGAAAGCGCAGAGCTTACGGCAGAGCGCGGCGGCATAGGTGCGGCAAAGCTCGTGGTTTTTGCAAATGCGGTAGAGGATAACCCATTTATGGCGGGGGCTTTTCACGGTACGGGCGAGGGCGATGCGGTCATAAATGTGGGCGTTTCAGGACCCGGAGTGGTAAAAACCGCACTGGAAAGCAAAAAAGGCGCGTCCTTTGACGAGGTCGCGGAAACCATTAAAACCACAGCTTTTCACATTACGCGCATGGGTCAGCTGGTGGCGCGCGAAGCAAGCCGTCGGCTTAATGTGCCCTTTGGCATAGTAGATTTATCCCTTGCGCCTACCCCTGCGGTGGGCGACAGTGTGGCGTATATACTCGAGGAAATGGGGCTTGAAACCTGCGGCGCACACGGCACGACCGCGGCGCTTGCATTACTTAACGATGCAGTCAAAAAAGGCGGGATTATGGCAACCTCACACGTCGGCGGGCTTTCGGGCGCGTTTATTCCTGTCAGCGAAGACGCCGGCATGATACACGCGGCGGAAATCGGCGCACTCACGCTTGAAAAATTAGAAGCGATGACCTGCGTTTGTTCTGTCGGGCTTGATATGATTGCACTCCCGGGGGATACCCCCGCCGAGGTTTTATCCGCGATAATGGCGGACGAAGCGGCAATCGGCATGGTAAACACCAAAACCACGGCGGTGCGCCTCATCCCCGTGCCGGGTAAATCTGTGGGTGAATATGTTGATTTTGGCGGGCTTCTCGGGCGCGCGCCCATAATGGCATATAATCATCATTCTCCTAAAGAATTTATCGCACGCGGCGGCCGTATTCCCGCGCCGTTGCACGCGCAAAGGAATTAAGCATATAAATTATGCGGCGGCGTTGCCGACAGTGTGTTTATATCAGCTTAATATTGGATATATATAATATTATAACTACTTATATGCGGTGCATATTTGCTGTTTAAAATTATGACGACCGACAAATATAAAAACGTCTTTCACATAAATAAGACGGCATAACATTATTCATACAGCCTGATACAATATGGAAAGGACTAAAACCATGCAAGAACTTACACGAGATAAAATTGAGCCAAAATACAAATGGATACTTGAGGACATTTACGCTGCAACCGACGCGTGGGATGCCGATTACGAAAAATTGGAAAAGCTGATGAAGGATATTCCCAAGCTGAAAAAAACGTTGACGCATGACGAAAAAAGTCTTGCGGCGGCGCTTGTTGAATTCGAAAAAATGGAGCATATCGCAGGTGATTTATTCGTGTATGCGCGTATGCGCCGTGATGAAAACAACATGGATACCGCCTACCAAAGCATGACCGCACGCGCTATGGATATAAATGTGCGTCTGGGCAGTGCGCTTTCCTTTGTAAGCCCTGCGCTGCTGGCGTTAAAACCCGAGGTGCTCGAGCAATATATCGCCGCGGCTTCGCCCCACTGTGCAAAAAATCATGATCCCAAAACCTGCAAAAAAGGCGGCAAATGCGCCAAATGCAGCAACCATGTAAAGGGTGATAAAAAGCTCGCGCCATATGATTTTATGCTGAAAGAGCTTATCCGCAGCAAAAAACACGTGCTTTCGCCAAAAGAAGAAAAACTGCTTTCCATGACGGCGGATATTGCGGGCGCTCCCAAAGATATTTTCACCATGATTGATAACGCCGACCTGAAATTCGGCAGCGTTAAGGACGCAGACGGCAAACGCACTCCGCTTTCGCACGGCAAATATATTGTCATGATGCAAAGCCCCGAGCGCTCTGTGCGCGCCGCCGCCTATGAAACCTATTACAAATCTTATAAAGGCATGATAAACACTATCGCCACGGCATATGCCTCAAGCGTTAAAAAGGACATTTTCTATGCACACGCAAGGAAATTCCCGTCCGCGCTTGAACAATCGCTGTTTTCCGATAATGTTCCGGTGTCGCTTTATGATAATTTGATTGAAACGATACACAAAAATCTGCCCACCATGTACCGCTATATCGATGTACGCAAAAAAGCGTTGGGGCTTGCGGACCTTGCAATGTATGATATTTATGCACCTCTTGCGCAAGAAACGCACGGTGAATATTCCTATGAACAGGCAATGGACATTGTGAAAAACGGACTTGCGGTTTTGGGTGAGGATTACGGCAAGCTTTTGCAGGAAGCGCAAGACAAGGGCTGGATCGATGTATATGAAACCCCCGCTAAGACAAGCGGCGCATATTCATGGGGCGTTTTCGGCGTGCATCCTTATGTGCTGCTGAACCACCGCGGCGACCTCGACAGCGTGTTTACCATAGCGCACGAGCTTGGTCACGCGCTGCACACCTATCATTCCAATAAACATCAACCTGAAGCAAAAGCGGGCTATGAAATTTTCGTGGCGGAGGTTGCAAGCACGGTAAATGAGGTGCTGCTTACACATTATCTGCTTAACACCGAAAAAGACGCGTCCGCGCGAAAATATATACTTAACCATTATCTTGACCAATTCCGCACAACCGTTGTGCGTCAAACCATGTTTGCCGAATTTGAAAAAATGGCACACGCGGAGGTGGAGGCGGGCGGAGCGCTTACGCATGAAAATTTGTGTGGTATGTATGGCGATTTAAACGCGCTGTACTATGGCGAGCAAATCGCGCGTGATAACACGATACCCTTTGAATGGGCGCGCATACCGCATTTTTACAACGCATTTTATGTGTACAAATACGCAACGGGCTTTTCCTGCGCGGTCAAAATCGCGTCAGATATTTTAAGCGGCAAGAAAAACGCGGTTGCCGATTACATCAAGTTCTTGTCGTCGGGCGGCAGTGATTATCCGCTCGAGCTCCTTAAGCTTGCGCACGTCGACCTTGTCACAGGGGAAAGCGTCAATGTTTGCATGCAGGAATTTGCGTCTGTGCTGGATGAATTTGAGCGTATGTTGTGACGGTTTTCATGAATGGGCAGTCGGCAATTTAACTACTACCGTACACTGCGGCGCAACGGAGGGCCGCAAACATGAAAACCATAAATTACAGACCTATACAAAAGAATGATTATCCGCAAATTATAGAGCTGCTGAGCGCTGTTTGGCAGTTTGACAAATACATAAATGATACGCGCACCGCAAAACGCGCGGGTGAGTCTTTTTGGCTTTCCTATATCGCACGGCAAAACTATGCCGAGGTTGCAGAGCGCGACGGCGAAATTTTAGGTTTACTGCTCGGGCATTGCGCCGCCGTTCCATTTTCCCCTGAGCATGAAAATCAGCTTGTCACGGCAAAAAACAGTTTGCGGCAATTTATGTTTTCCAAAGAAGGGCGCAAATTTTATAAGCTGCAAAAGCGCACCGCAAAATATGAACGACAGCTGCTTTCCACGCATGACGGAGATTTTGATTCGGAGTTAGTGCTCTTTGCTACTGCGCCCGCCGCTCGTGGGTTGGGTATCGGAAAAGCGTTGCTGCGCCGTTTTAACGCGTTTTTGCAAGAGCATGGCGCTCTGCGCGCACATCTTATGACGGACAGCTTTTGCAATGTTGGTTTTTATGACCACCTCGGCTACAGCAAGGTCGGCGAAAAAAAGGTATCCTTAGGCGCGGCACAGCCAAGCACACCTTTTTACTTTTATTTATATGCGTACAAGGTTGATGAACAATAAAAATGTGTTTCGCATTACACATGAATTGCAAACGCATATCGCATATGTTAAAATAATATAATCAACCAACGGAGGTTTTTGTAATATGAAACTTTGTTTTTCAACATTGGGCTGCCCCGAATGGAGCTTTTCCGATATTGTTTCCACGGCGTGCGACATGGGCTATGACGGCATAGAGGTGCGCGGCATGGGCAATGTAATTGACGCAGCGCGCATTCCGGAATTTTTCCCTGCGAATGCACCGAAAACCAAAAAACTGCTCGCGGACAAGGGGCTTAGCATTGCGTGCCTCACCTCTGCGTGTTATATGAACGACACCGGCCACATTGACGATATACTGTATCTCGCAAAGGCATATGTAGATACGGCGCATGACATGAACATCAAAAACATTCGCGTGCTCGGGGATTTCGGCCCCGAAAAAAGCGGAGAACAGAACATTGCCGACATCGCCGCGCGCGTAAAAGAGCTTGCGCAGTATGCTTCGCCGCTTGATGTCAACATACTTATCGAAACAAACGGCTTTTTTGCCGATTCGCGTAATATGCTTGAGCTTATGAACAGTGTTGACGAGCAAAACGCAGGTGTGCTCTGGGATATTCATCACCCCTACCGTTATTTTTCCGAAACGCCCGAATACACGATAAGCACTCTTGGGGACCTTATCCGCCACGTGCACATCAAGGATTCCGTGATTGATAACGGCAAATTAAAATATACCATGGTCGGGTATGGGGACTTGCCTGTGCGTGAATGTATACTGAAATTAGAAGCTATCGGTTATGACGGCTATTATTCGCTTGAATGGCTCAAGCGCTGGGATTTATCCCTTGAAGAGCCCGGAATTGCGTTTGCAAGCTATGCAAATTACATGAAATCTCTTACAAAATAAAATTTACAGCTTACAAAAAGAGCGCCGTATTATATCGGACGCTCTTTTGTTTATAAATTTATATGGCACGCCGCAAACCTATTCGGCGGCTTTCTCTGTGCCGTACAACAGTACCATTTTTTGGTCCGTTGTCCAGTCAATCAACAGCACATTTACCTTTAGGTGCACGCTGCCGTCTTCACTTACGATTTCAATGTTATCTGTATCGCCGTTTTTAATGCGTTCTACAAGGCACGTTTTGCACGGACCTTCCTGCCCGTTGCGCAGCGTCGAAAAACAAAATGCTCCCGATTGCGCTATGGGAACAAGCTCTTTCATTTTGTTGTTTGCATATTCTATGGTATGAGTTTTAGGATTAACTACACACATATAGTCAGGCAGCACATCCAAAATTTTAAGCCGCGTTTCCAAATTTTCCAGTACCGCAACTTCCATTTTTCTCTTGAACAAAAACACGCCCAGCATTTTAGCAAGAAAAGATAACTTTTCGATTTCCTCCGCCGTCCATACTCTGTATTCGCTGCAATCATCAAACCCTATAATACCGTAAATCTTTTCTTCATT
>JAVXIJ010000043.1:0-1870 GCA_036648415.1 Christensenella sp. | reverse complement strand
AACTCTGCTTACATTATATTGCCGACCTATCGCCGCTATAGCCCTGTTGATACCTGCATCAAAATCATCTGAGGCATATAACAGCTCAAAAATATATTCCTCTGTATTATGATGTACATGCAAATTCTGCAATTCCTCATCATTTGTTCTTGCACTCTCAATAGGATAATTATGCGCTTCCTCTTCCCTGTAAAGAACAAACTGATCTTTTCCGGTTTGCTTTGCCTGATAAAGCGCGGCATCCGCTTTCCGATAAAGCACATCAAAAGAGTCTTTATTGTTGTCGATCATAATGATACCCATGCTGCACGATATTTTATAATCTCCCTTTTCGCCTGTAAAGGTTTGACGAAAAGCCGCCGACAGCTCCGTCGCTTTTTTCAGCACGCGGCTTATATCCGGCACATCCTTCATCAAAATTGCAAATTCATCTCCGCCGACGCGCCCTACAATATCAGAACCTCTAAACAAGGTTTTGAGCTTGGCGGCAATTTCTATTAAAACAACATCTCCGAACGCGTGCCCCAAAGTATCATTTATATTTTTAAAATCATCAATATCTAAAATAATCAACGCGTGCAGCCCGTTATGATTGTTACGCACCACTTCATCCGCTAAGGTGGAGGTTGCAACTTTGTTGTACAAATCTGTCATCGGGTCGGTCTGTACTTTGCTTTCCAAAAACTCCGAACGCCGTTTAACATCATTTATATCAGACATATATCCAATCAGGCGCAGCGGCGCGCCCTCCGCGTCCATGCTTATATTCAAATCAATCTGCGCCCATATATAGCTGTTGTCCGCTCTGCGCAATCTGGCTTCATAGCTTATTGTGCCCTTTTTAGTAAGCTCTTCCATTTCAGCCTTAGCCAGCGCGCGGTCGTCGGGATGAAAGAAATAGTTCGTTACCGCATCTGCAAATTCATCAAACGGCAAAGACGCAAAAGCGCGAGTATCCGCCAAAAGCTTTTCAGAGCTTTCACCGAATATACGCTCGGCATTTTCAAAATGCGTATATAATTGATTTTTCAAGTCCACTTCAAACAGCGCGCCGCTCGACGCATTTATAGCAACGGAAAAACGGTTTTCACTTAACCGCAATTCTTCTTCCTGCTCTTTTATCACGGTTATATCTGTAATAATGCTGTGATTGCGCAACCCGTCAAAATCATCTACAAGATAACCGTTATCCATCACCCAAATAACAGAGCCGTCTTTTTTGCGAATACGATAAGGCATATGATAACTGTTGCCTGTTGAAAGCTGTTCTAAATATTTTGTAAATACCGCATCGCGATCTTCATCGCATATAATATCCAAATAACGCCCATTATAAATGTTTTGTATATCGCTGAGCGTGTAACCCGTCATATCTGTAAACCCCGGGCTGGCATAGGTTATAATTGTTTCATCCGCTGTTTCTGCATGAATCGCCACAATCATTCCGCCGTTGATATGGTCAATCAACGATTGATAGTTTTGATTTGCATCCAAAAGTTCTTTGTTTTTACGTTTAGCGCGTAAAATCATCGACACGAACAACAAAGCACATACTATTATCAGTATGAAAACTAATATAAACATAACTTGATTTGTCGGGTTGCTTTGCCAAAGAAAAGTAACAGTCAATATTGTTGCAATAACGACAGCAATGATGATAAGCGTACATACTATATTAGCGTTTTTTCCGGATTTCATGCCTTTGTCCCTCATAACCGTTTGCACTGTATTCAGTATATTATACCTTTAAAACAATGTCAATGATACTGCCATACCGCAAAATCAGTGGGTGACGCGTAAAACCTTAGGGTCAAGACCTTAGGGCTCTGCCCTACAGCTTTTTGATTGAAAAATTATGGTAAAAGCTGCA
>JAVXIJ010000042.1:0-11274 GCA_036648415.1 Christensenella sp. | reverse complement strand
GACAGCGAAAATTTAAGAACTGTAAAGCTCAAGCGTGTAAAAGCGTTTGAGCTTTGCAAAGTAAATACAACAAAAGAGCGGCATAATGCCGCTCTTTTGTTGCGAAATTATATGTTACAAAAACATGACAGGTATGGTATAATGAGGTGAAATCTCAAAAGGAGTAATCATTATGGCAAAAAACATACTAATTGTTGATGATGAACCTACATTAGTCAAGGGACTGCGTTTTAATTTGGAGCAGCAGGAGGGCTATGCAATTGACGTTGCATATGATGGCGAAGAGGCGCTTGAGGTGTTTGATGCAGACAAGCATGACTTAATTTTGCTTGATCTTATGCTGCCAAAGCTTGATGGGATGGAGGTATGCCAAAAGATACGCAGCGTGTCGGATGTACCTATTATTATGTTGACCGCAAAAGGCGAGGACATGGATAAGATTATGGGGCTGGAATTTGGCGCGGACGATTATATGACAAAGCCATTTAATATGTTGGAGCTTAAAGCGCGTATCAAAACGATACTGCGCAGAACAGGGGCGGGCAAACCGCAGTTAGATGCGCAGACTATTCAAGTAAAGGACATGAGAGTAAACCTTATAAACCGCAGTGTGGAAATAAAAGGTGAAGATATAAATTTAACTGCAAAGGAATTTGATTTGCTTAATTTGTTTATTGCAAATAAAGGCAAGGTGTTTGATAGGAATACGTTGTTGGAGCTTGTGTGGAAGCATCAAGGGGATTTAAGGACGGTGGACGTGCATATCCGCCGTTTGCGTGAGAAAATTGAGCAAAATCCGGCAAAACCGGAATACATTTTGACAAAATGGGGAGTTGGCTACTATTTTACGAACAAATAAGCTGCTATACTCTATCAAGTGGCAGTTTGCTATCATTTATTTAATTTTGGTTGCGATTGTGTTCGGGCTGATTTTGGCTGCGGTGTCCTCTCTTGTCGGGCAATATTTAGTGGGACAGCGCATAGCGTCATTAACAAAGGATGCAAACAGCACCGCAGTGCAGGTCGCGCCATATCTTTCTGATTACGATGCGAATGCAATGTATGATATTGCCGTGAAAAACAGCAATGATTCGGGCGGCCGTTTTTTGGTGCTCAATAGTTCGGGGATTGTTGAAGTAGATAGTTTTTCTAACCTAAACGGTGTGAAGCTTTCGGAACGTGAAGTAAATGATATTTTATACGGTCAAAATTCATCTTCATATGGATTTCATGCTATTGATGATGCGGAAGGCGATTTTTGGGCGGTGTATTGTACCTCGTCCATTATCCATAATGGGGAAATGATTGGCGCGGTGCTTTATTCATCAAGCATACAAGATGTTGTAGTTGCAACAAACATGTTGCAATCAAGGATGCTGTGGATATTTGTGCTTGCTTGCGGAATAATTATTGTTACGAGTTTGTCCATGACAAATCTTATAACAAAACCTATCCAAAAACTAACAGAGGTTGCAATTAAAATTTCTACAGGTGATCTTTCACAGCGTGCTAACATTAAAGGCAGAAGTGAAATGGCGGAGCTTGCGCAAACCTTTGATATGATGTGCGGGAAAATCCAGAACCTTGATCAGCAAAGAAGTGAATTTGTTTCTGATGCTTCGCACGAGCTTAAAACGCCGCTGGCGTCTATGAAGATACTTGTGGAGTCAATGCTGTATCAAGACAGTGTACCTGAAGAGGTATACAAAGATTTTCTGTCGGATATTAACAACGAAATTGATAGAATGAATCGCCTTATTACTGATTTATTATTGCTTTCAAAGATGGACAGCGATATTGTGACGATAAATCTTGAAACGGTCAGGATTTCATCTGTGGTAAATAAATGTATGAGCGCTTTAGAACCGATTGCAAGTGAACGCAATATTACGCTCAAGACGGATTTGACAGATGATTTTGAAATTGAGTGCGACCCGCTTAAGCTGCGGCAGGCGCTTAACAATCTAATAGAGAATGCCATAAAATATACGGGTGATGATGGCCATGTATCGGTGAGCACGAAGCATCATGGCGGTGAAGGCGCTGTGCGTATTGAGGATGATGGTGTAGGAATGAGTGAAGATCATTTAGAACATATATTTGAACGCTTTTACAGAGTGGATAAGGCACGGTCGCGTGAAACGGGCGGGACGGGTCTGGGGCTGCATATTGTTCGCAGAATTGCACTTATGCACGGCGGACGTGTGGACGTGCAGAGTACAGAGGGTGCAGGGTCGGTGTTTACACTTGTGTTGCCGCTTGTGCAGAATACAGAAAGTTAAAAATGTTTATGGAAACCCGGAAAGGTGAATGGTTTTTAGTATGATAAAGTGGAAAAAACTTATTTGTATTTTACTATGCTGTGTGTTTGGCATTGGAATCGCGGCGTGTACAGTGCAAAAGGAACAGCCGACAGCTACAGCTTCTGAAGACTCGTCCATACAAATAAATCCGTTGCCGGACGCAGTCAGCCAAGATAAGAAAACGGCAAGGCTGTATTTTGGATATGTGGATGAGCCATTGTTGATTGGGGAAACGCGTATTTTTTCTGTGCCCATCAATGAGAATGCAGAAGCGTCAATAATTAAGGAGCTTATTAAAGGGCCTTCCACGACAAGGGTGGATTTCACACCGATTATCAATATGAATACGACGGTGGTGAATGTTCGCTCGGAGGGAAATTTTTTATTTGTGACGTTGAGTAATGAGTTTTTGCAGCCGCCTGAGGATAGGTCATCAGACGGAAATGAGGCATATGAAAAGACGCGCAGGATGCTTGCTGTTTATTCAATAGTAAACACTCTTGTGGAGCAGGGAAACTATTCACGTGTGCAGATATTGATTGATGATGCCGGAACAGGGAGCGGACGGCCGCTGACACTTGCGGAGGCGGGTGCGGACGGGGAAGGTATTACCGAGGCAATGGAACGCAAGGGAGAGCTTGACCTTAATGCGAAAAATACATTGCGCGAAATAATGCGGTGTATTGAGAATAAAGCATGGGACACACTGTACGGATATATTTCATATAAAAATCTTTATGGCGAGGATAAGCCGTCAATGGAAGATTTTAAAAATGAGATTACCACAAGTAAGCTTTCAGTATCAGATTATGTGATAGGTGATGAAATAGAAAGCGCGGACGGGCTTACCGAAGTGGTGATGGCAAATTACATTTTGAAGCTTAAAGACGGAGATGCAAAAACAGTTTCCAATGTTCCTATACGGTTGATATTGGAAAATGATGTGTGGAAAATCACATATACGGTATTTAAACGTAACTTTTTAACATAGGTGATTCATGAAAAAACAGATAGTGGTATTTTTTCTTGTGATTGCGCTGTTGTTTAGCGGCTGCGCAATTGTGCAAGAGGATACAAAGCAACATATTACATATATTATAGATGAAACGGCAATGCAGGAGGTGAATCTTGAAGCGGGAATCACCATAAATCCAACGCTGTATTTTTTGGATAAATCAAAAACGGAGCTTGCGGCTGAAGCAAGGACGCTTTTAGTGGGGCAAGATGAACGTGCGGAAGCAAAGATTGTTGAAACAATAATTGCAGGTCCGGCATCTGACAATCTTGAGCCTGTTGCGGAGGGTTTTGTGTATGACCAAATAGAGATATTGCCGGATTTGATAAATGTATTTGTGACTGCGGATAAAGCTAAAACGAATATAGAAATAGATTTAATGAAATTAGCGGTTGCTGCTACTTTAATTGACTATGCAGGCATATCATATGTGAATGTGTTTGTAAACGGGATGCAAGTCGGGTATAATGGGCATCCGGTCGGTGCTTTGCAAAAGTCAAAAGGTTCTTTACGCGAGGAAGAAACCAAGCTTCAGAATGCGGCGACAGACAGCCCGTCGCTGGATGTAATTCTGTATTTTCTTGATAATACAGAGCGTTTCTTAGTTCCGGAGGCGCGGAGCTTTCAATTCGAGTCTAATGTGCCTGAGGAAATGATTGCGGCAGTGGTAAGACGCATGATACGCGGACCGGAAAATACATATCAGCATATGCCGATTATAGATAAATCAATTGTTGAGCTTTTAAGTGCGCAGATTATAGAGGATGATACAGGGCAAAGGATTGTGCGTCTTGATTTTAATAAAGCACCGGTCGCTGTCACTAAACAGTTTAGTGACGGTGAAAAAATTGCCGCTTTGGCGATTGCTAAAACGTTGGTAGGGTTTATGCCGAATATATCAGGTGTGGAAATTTATGTGAATGGTGCACCGCAGGCAGAGCCGATTATATATACGCAGCAAATGAGCAGCGATTTGTTGGGGAACAGTGTTCAGTTATATTTTCCGAATGCTAAATATACACTTCTTACAGGCGTGGAACGTATGGTTTCTTATAAAACGGCAGGGTATGCAATAGAGCTGCTTGCGGAGCTTATGCGCGGACCGACGAGCAGTGATGATAAGGATGTAAGTCCGGCATTTGGTGCGGGGATCAGCATTGAAGATGTAAATGACGTTTATCTTGCAGGTAATACGGCGGTGGTGGATTTTAAAGGCTCTATGCGGGAAAAAATGAAGAGCGTTAATAAAACAGATGAAGCAATGATGATTTATTCTATTGTAAATACGCTTACTAATATGGAAAATGTGAAACGTGTGCAGTTTTTGATTGACGGCGAACGTGTAGAGAGCTTAGGCGGAGGAATTATTAACATAATTGATCCGTTAATCAAAAATTCAGGTATCATACGAAACGAATAGTAATTTAAATAATTTTACATAAGGAGAATTTCATAATGGATGCAAAGACACGAAGAATTACTACAACGGCGGTTGCAGCTGCACTGGTGTATGTGGTAACGGTATTTATTTCTATCAAAGTTCCGGCAATAAATGGTGCTTACTTTAATTTGGGCGATGTAGTTATTTACTGCGCCGCATATATTTTCGGCGGACCATATGCGGCAATTGCGGCGGCGATTGGCAGCGGGCTTGCAGATTTTACGGTAGGTTCTGCCATATATATGCCTGCAACGATTGTAATAAAAGCGGGTATGGCACTTATTGTGGGGGCATTAAGCAAGAACAATGCTTCATTTAAGAATTATGTATGCGGATGTGTTATTGCGGCGCTCGTTATGGCATTTGGATATTTTTGTTATGAAACGATATTGGCGGGCATAGGCGCTTCAATGTTGACACTCGTGCCAAACCTTATTCAAGCGGGTTGCGGTGCAGGTATTGCATTAGTGCTGTATCGACCGATGTTTGCATTGCGGAATAAATTGAATTTGAGGGTGGCGGTTTGAAGCTAACGGTTTTAGGTAAATATGGACCATATCCTGCGCAAAACGGCGGCACTACATCCTATTTAATGGAATGTGGCGGAAAACGTGTGCTTATTGACGCGGGCAGCGGGTGCCTTGCGCGTGTACAAAATTTTTGCGCGCTTGATAAAATTGACATGATTGTGCTTACGCATTTGCATTCTGACCATTGCTGTGAAATGTTTATATTGCGCTATGCTTTGCGTGCCGGGTGCGTTGTGCCGGTTCTTTTGCCGCGCACACCGGAAAAGGAATTTGATATATTAAACGGCTGTGCGTGCTTTGATTGCAGCGTGCTTAGTGATAAGCAGTCGATGGTTATACCTGATACAGATGTGCGGTTTGAATTTTGCAGAACCGTACATCCTGTGGAATGCTATGCGCTTAAAATACGCGAAAACAAAAAGACATTTGTATTTAGCGGGGATGCGTGCATCAGTGATGAGCTGACGAGTTTTTGCGCGGGTGCGGATGTGCTGCTGTGCGACAGTGGCTTTTTATCCACGCAGAAAAGAACGAGCATGCTTCCGCATATGTATGCAACGGAAGCGGCAGAGCTGGCGAGGACGGCTAAGGCGGAGAAATTGTTGCTCACACATATAAACCCGACCTATGCCGAGCGGGACATCCTGCGCGAAGCGGAATATGTGTTTGCGCGTACCGAGATAGTAAAAGAAATGCGGCAATATAATATATAAACGTCTTCTTTAGTATAGGGGGATGAAATGCAGCGTGTGCTAAATTCAAGACCGATTGTTTTCTTTGCGTTTTTTTTGATTGTCGGTATTGCTGTGTCATATTATTTAAAGTTAAATGTTGTTTTTGCGCTGACAGCGTTTGTTATTTGCGGTATCGGCTTTGCGGCATTACTTTTTTTGAATAAACGACAGATGTTTGCTGTGCTTTATTTATGCGCTTTTTTCTTAGGCGCATTTTTATTTCAAATTCAGTTTCATACAGATTTCACCGGAATTGCTCCTAACAAAACCTATGAAATAAGCGGCTATGTTTCGGATCGCTCTAAAATGAGCTCGGAAACACACACTTATACATTAACTGATGTTAAAACGGATGGGAACGCTTTTGCTAAAAAGGTGATTCTTTATTCACCGCAAAAGCTTGATTTTGGTGATACGGTTACATTTAAGAGTGAAATAAAACAACCGTCCTCGTCACGAAATTCGGGAGATTTTGATGAAGAGATGTATTTGGCAGGAAAAGGCGCGGGCTTTAGCATTTACGGGCGGTCGATAAACGTAATTTCAAATAAGCTGTCATGGTATCAATATCCGTTTTTGCTGCGTGAAAAATTAGCGGATAATATGGACGAAATGTTTTCGGAAGAAAGCGCGCCGATTGCAAAGGCGATGTTTTTAGGGGTTAAAGATGAAATACCACAGGAGGTTAGAGATAGCTTTTCAAAAACAGGAATTGCGCACATTTTAGCAATATCGGGGTTGCACATTGCCATATTGTCATATGCGCTTAATTTTGTGCTGAAAAAATTTCGCGCGGCAAGGCAGTTGAGGTTTTCACTTAATATAATTTTGCTGTTGCTTTATATGACCATAACGGGCTTTGCACCCTCTATTTTGCGTGCGGTTTTGATGACTGTATTTATTATTGTAGGAAGATGGAAATTTGTGAGCAGGGATACATTTATATTTTTAGGCGGTGCGCTCATTGTCACGCTGCTTATAAATACTGCGCAGCTGTTTTCGGCAGGACTGCTTATGTCATACGGAGTAGTGTTTGGAATATTGTGCTTAAATCCGCCGCTTATGCGTCTTATGAAGAAGGCGCACATAGATAAGGTGAAGCTGGATGCGCCGATTGCAACATCATTATCTGCAACGGTATCGGTTTTTCCGATGACAGCATACTTTTTTAACAATGTTGCGCTTGCTGCACCGATAGCAAATTTATTCGCTATTCCGCTGGCGGGAATAATCGTGGCATTTACAGGCTTCAGCGCGATGGTTTCATTGGCTTTTTTGCCGATAGCGCAAGTGCTTGCATTTCCGGCGGAGCTATCTATACGTGCGCTTGTGTGGCTGAATTCGCTTATGTCAAGCAGCGCATTTGGGTATATCGCAATAGTGGGATTTCCGATATGGGCGTGCATAGCTGTTATGGCGGTAATTTTTGTGTGCTCGGATTATATGCTGATAAAGCGCAGGACAAAGGCCGTGATTGCGGGAGTGCTTATTGGGGCAACGCTTTTTGCGGGTGGCGTAGCTATGTCGGCAGCTCCGCTTAAAGCGGTGATATTGGATGTGGGAACAGGGGATGCAGTGCATATATCGGCAGAGGGTAAGAATTATTTAATTGATAACGGCGGAAATTTACAATATTCCAATATAAATGAATATGCGGAAAAAAATAATATAAGCTTTGACGCTGTGATAGTGACAAATAATAAAACGAAAAATTTAAAGAAAATTGCGGCAGATGGACGCATACATATGTTGTATGTACCGCATAACTATCAAGCAAAGGAGTATGACGCGGATTATACAGTGAAACAATATGAATTATATGATAAAATAACGTTAAGCGCAGATGCTTGTCTTGAAGCTGTGGGTGAGGATGGAAAGTATACATCATTTGCTTTGCGCTATAAAGGGAAAACAGTGTGCTTGTTTTTACAGACAATGCCGCAGGATATAGTATTTACTGAACGTGCAGCGGTGCTGAAGCCCATGGGCGGGGGAAAAGCGGGAGCGGTTACGGAGGAGCTGTTACAGACTATACAGCCTAAGTATGCGATAATATCTGTAAAAGCTAACAACAAAAAAGGACTGCCGAGCGAGGATGTTTTGACGCTGTTGGAAAACAACAACGTGCAGACATATATGACAGCAAATAGCGGGGCAATTACGATTACGGCAGATGGACAAGTGAAAATACAAACAATGAAATGAGTGAGTATATGAGGGCACAAGAGGCAATAAAACAAATTAAAAGCGGTGTGATTAAAAATTTTATAGTGCTCAGCGGGGAAGATACGGAGATAAAACAGCAGGCATATCGTGCAATTTTGTCGGCGCTTGATATACAAATGCCTGAGCTTAATCTTTCTGTTTTTGAGGGGCGGACTGAGCCGCAGGAGGTTATACGCTCAATGGAAACACTTCCTTTTATGGGAGAACATAGAGTGGTGGTGTTAAAAAGCACGGATATTCTTTCGGCAACGGCGACGGGTGAGCTCAGTGCACCGTTTGAAAAAGCCAATATGCCCGCGCAAAATGTGCTGATTGTCATGGCACAGGCAAATGCGGACAAACGAAAAGCGTTTGTTAAATATGTTATGAAAAACGGAATGTTTGTAGAGTGCAACGCAATGAATACGGGGGAGCTTGCTGCATACATAGTTCGGTTGGCTAAGCAAAAGAATTTATTGATTTCATCAAAAAATGCGCAGGCAATCGTCACGCTCGCAGATGGTGATATGGGTATTGTGCAAAACGAGCTTGCAAAACTTGCGTGCGTGAGCCGCGGAGAGATTACCGCTGATGACATTGAAAAATACACCGCAAAATCAATGGAATACAATGTATACAAAATTCATGATATGCTTGCCGGCGGACATTCAAAGGAAGCGCATATACTTATAGAGCGTATGCTTGCAGAGGATAGTAACCCAATAGGCTTTCTAACATTGCTTTCAAATAATTTCAGGCAAATGTTGGTGGCGCGGGCGTGCAGGGATGCCAAATTTTCAGAGGCAAGTATTATATCTAATGTAATGAGCGCTACGGGTACGTGGGAGGCAGCGGCGCATAGGGCGCTTGCACAGTGTAAGCTTTTCAGTGCGGCGAAGATACGCAGGGCAATAAGCAAGCTCGCACAAATGGATTATGATGCCAAGCAGGGTGTCATAACGTTAAAAACAGATTTGTATCCATTGCTTATGGATATTTATATGAATCCAAACAAAAAAGACTGATGGGTGAAATCAGTCTTTTAAAAATTCTATGTTTATAGGGGTAACAAAAAATTATTCAGCCTTGCTGTTTAATTTTTTTGCTAACTGAGCTTTTGTACGATTTGCTTTGTTTTTGTGAACCGTACCTTTTAAAGCAGCTTTATCAACCGCGCTGACTGCATTTTTATAAAGGTCATTTACGTCTGCGCTATTCTCGTCAACAGCAACATTAAATTTTTTCATATCTGTTCTAAGAGCAGATTTGATAATTTTGTTCTGCATTGTTTTCTTAGCGATTACTTTTACACGCTTTTTTGCTGATTGTATGTTAGGCATTTTTTCACCCCCTGTATTTTTTAATTCAACAAAAGCTATTTTATCATATTGTACCCCCCTTTGCAAGTTATTTTTACTGAAGCTGTGCTCTTTACTCTAAGGTTGTGTTGTTATATAATAAAATAGTATATAAAATGTGAAATGGGATATAAAATGGAGAAGCAAAAACTGCCGATTGGCATATATGATTCAGGTGTGGGCGGCGTAAGTGTACTTGCAGAAGCTATGAAATGTCTGCCGCATGAGAATTTTTTGTATTACGGTGACAGTGCTAATGCGCCGTATGGTACTAAGGCAGAGGAACAAATTAAAGAGCTGTCGCTTGCGTGCGGAGATTTTTTATATGCGCAAGGCGTTAAAATGATTGTGATTGCGTGCAATACTGCCACGAGCATTACGGTGCAGGCGATGCGTGAAAAATATAATGTGCCTATTATAAGCATAGAACCGGCAGTAAAGCCGGCTGTTACTAAATTTCCAAACAGTAAAATAGCAGTGCTGGCGACGCCTGCCACACTCAGCCAAAAACGATATAAGTATCTTTTAGAAAAGCTGGGCGCGGAAGATAATGTAATAAATATCGAATGCAGCGAATTAGCAGAGATAATAGAATGCGGAAAGTTTGATGATTCGCGTATAAAAGATTATTTGTATGAGAAATTTATTCCTTACAAAGGGCAGAAATTAGATGGCATTGTGGTGGGCTGTACGCATTATTCATTTGTAAGTGACGAAATGCATGATGCGGCGAAACGGATTTGCGGCGGAGCGTGTGAAGTGTTCGACGGAAGGTTCGGCACTGCACGACATATAGCGGATGTGCTCAAAAACGAAAACTTGTTGAATGATTCCGTGGAGTGCGGCGGTGTAAAATTTTTTTCTTCAGGCAAAGCGCGAAGCATAGCTGTTTTTGAATATTTTTTAAATTTAATGATAAAATAATTAAAAAAAGGACTGGTATTTTCATTTCTCTTGGTGTACCATATGTAGTGTTATGATTCTAAATAAAACACTAAATATATTGCACAGGGGGATTTTTTTGATGTTGAGCAAAAACGCGATAACAGTTCTTGAAAGACGTTATCTGAAAAAAGATGCAAACGGAAAACCGACGGAAGTGCCGGACGATCTTTTTAAAAGAGTGGCACAGGCTATTGCAATGGCTGACAAAGAGTACGATGCGGAGGCGGATATAAAAGCAACGCAGGATGTTTTTTATGACATGATGCGTTCTTTGAAATTCATGCCTAACTCCCCTACACTTATGAACGCAGGACGACCGTTAGGGCAGCTTTCTGCGTGCTTTGTGCTTCCGGTTGCCGATAGCATGGAAGAAATTTTTGATGCGCTGAAAAATGCGGCGCTTATACATAAAAGCGGCGGCGGCACAGGCTTTTCATTTTCTCGTTTGCGCGCATCAGGTGCAACGGTTAATTCGACAGGCGGTGTTGCGAGCGGACCGATAAGCTTTATGAAGGTGTTCAATGCGGCGACTGAGGCGGTAAAGCAGGGCGGTACGCGGCGCGGCGCTAATATGGGAATATTGCGTATAGATCACCCCGATATAATGGATTTTATTCAATGCAAAAAGAACACCACTGAGATTACTAATTTTAATATCAGTGTCGGTGTCACGGAAAAATTTATGGAAGCGGTACATGAAAAACGGGATTATGCGCTTATTGACCCGCATAGCGGCGAAGAAT